>JALWEL010000097.1 GCA_027014065.1 DHVE2 group archaeon | reverse complement strand
ATTTTATACTTCATTTTTTTAATATGTTCCGTGGGCACTATGTTGAAAGATTAACTTTTCTGATTGATATATTTCTAAGCTCTGTTGAACATGAGAATTGAGAACCTCAAAAAAGATTTATATACTCATAAGGCAATAACATCACATGGGGTGAAATTTATTGCAGATTTCTATTTTCACGTCTCTGGGTACAACGGAGAGATGAGAGAGAAAATTTTAAACTCTCCCTGAAACCTTTTTATCCCGTGGCACATTCTCCTTCCTATGTATCCCGACATTCAAGGAATGGCCCCCGAATCGCGGTTCAAAATCACGAGGGTGGGCGTAAAGAACGTTGTGAAGCCCATTCAGGTTAAGAGAGGCCAGCGGGAGATAACGCTGGTTACCAAGATTGACATATTCGTTGATTTGCCTCCCACGAAGAAGGGTTCGGACATGTCAAGGAATATCGAAGTCATATCGGAGATCGTAGACGACAGCGTGACTAAGCCATGCACGGGAATAGAGAATCTGGCAACGCGCATCGTTAAAGAGGTGAAGAAGAGGCACGAATACGCCACTTACGCGGAAGTCAATCTCAGCGCCGATTATTTTCTGAACAGGGAGAACCCGGGAGGAAGGAAAACCATTGAGAGATACACTCTCATAGGAAAGGCTACGGTGAGCGACGATAAGGTGAGAAAGATGGTTGGCGTTGAAGTGATTGGAATGACCGCTTGCCCCTGCGCCATGGAGACCGTTCGGGCAATTCTGAAAGAGAGGTACGAGGATAAAATACTGGATGAGATTCCCGTGCCCACTCATAATCAGAGGAACGTGGTTACCCTCATGATTGAAATTCCCGAAAACGAGGAAATAGAGGCGAACGATTTAATAAACATAGTGGAAAACTCATTCTCCTCGCCCACTTATGAGATTCTAAAAAGGAGAGAGGAAGGACTTCTGGTTCTCAACGCCCACGAAAATCCCAAGTTCGTGGAAGATGTAGTCCGCGATATTCTAAGAAAAATAGTGGAAAAGTATAAAGATTTGCCAGACGACACTATAATCGTGGTCAAGAGCGAGAGCGAGGAAAGCATACATAAGCACAACGCTTTCGCTGAAAGAGTAACGACTTTGAAGGAGTTGAGAGAATGATTGGAATAATTGGTGGAAGCGGATTGTATGGCGGGTTGGAAGAGTTAGGCGGAGAGGAGAGAATAGTGAGAACGCGGTTCGGCGACATGAAGGTGCTTTTAGGGGACAATTTCGTTTTCCTGTCGAGGCATGGCAATCCACCGGTGCCCCCGCACATGGTGAAGTACCACGCAAACATCGAAGTGTTCAAAAATTTGAAAATAGAGAAGGTTGTGGCCATAAGCTCCGTTGGCTCTTTAGTGGAAGAGGTGAAGCCGGGAGAGATATTGGTTCCCGATGACCTTCTGGATTTCACGGGAAGGGTGTGGACTTACCACAACGATAAGCCGGTGCACGTTAATCTTTATGAGCCTTTCTGCCCCTCATTGCGCGAGGAGATAAAAAACATTGGCGGGGTGAAAATGGGAGGAATTTATGCGACCACGAAAGGTCCACAGTTCGAGACCCGCGCCGAAGCGAATATGCTTAGAATGTTGGGTGCTAAAGTTGTTGGCATGACCGTGGCCCCGGAAGCTCGACTGGCTAGGGAGATGGAGCTCTGCTACCAGCCCATATGCCCCGTGGTGAACTACGTGGACGGAGAGACGACGCACGAGAACACAATCGAAATGGTCAAAAAGATGGAAGATAAAATCGCAGATATCGTAAAGAAATTAATCCAATCGAACGGTGTATGAAAAATTCATTGAATGCCCCATCAATTCTTTTAATTTTATCGTTTTCGCGTCCGGTAATCTACTTTTGAGTCCTTCTAAATGACCGTCGCCAACGAATGCAACCACCTTTTTCTCATATCCTATTTTCCTGAGATTGTTAGCCATCACTTCTTCTCGATCGTCGAAGAGCGCTTTCGAGAGCCCGGGGAACTTTTTCTTCAGGTACCCGATGTACTCTTCCTCGTTGTTGATTATATCCTCCACCTCTTCTTTACTCACTTTTTTACGGGAAAAAGGAGCGAGTATGATGGAAGAGTAAAGCTTGAATTTCTCCCACCAGCTCATGTTTTTCTTTATCCTTTTTGCTATCTCAACGGCATCCATGTCTATGAACGCCACATCCTTTCCCATGGCCTGCGCCACTTCCACCGCGGTTAGCATCTCTTTGCCAACCTCGGTACCAAGCATGTCCGCGAGATTCTTTTGCATCTCGCTCATCTTTCTGTACAGATAGGACATTTTCCCCTCAACATTGTGCGTAAGCGCGTAGTATCTTCCGTAATCCAGCTCAACGGCCACAACGTCGGGATCTTCGGTGATTATTATTCTTTCCACCTGAGCACGAATATCGATCACGTGTGCCACACCCACTAATATTATCACGCTCCTTCATCGGTGGGAATTATTTTACCTTTTTCCTTACAAAACATTTTTATCGAAAGTAACTATCCGTAGTTGAATGAGCGATGTGAAGGAAGGTGCCAAGGACATTGCGAGGGATATCATAATCTCAGTTATCATCGTGGCCGTAATATTCGGAGGGCTCTACGCCTACTCTGGAGTCTGGCCTCCAATTGTGGTCATCGAATCAGGAAGCATGCAGCACGGCAGCGACTCGCATATTGGCACAATTGACACCGGAGACATAGTAATCGTGAAGAAAGTTTACTCTCCCGACGATATCACAACTTACATAGAAGGGCGAATGAAAGGTTACCAAACTTACGGAGATTACGGGGATGTGATAATTTACAATTACCAGCGCTCGATAATTCACCGGGCAATCGCTTATTTAGAGTGGGAAGGCTCGCACTGGAAGGTCAGGGGCGTGAATTACAGCAATCTTCCAAATTGGCTCTACATCGATAAGGATCAGATAACCATATACAACGTCACCAGCAATCCCGACGATATGATTATTATTCATCTCAATAAGCTGAACCACAACGTTGTGGGAGATAGAGGGTTCATAACCATGGGCGACCACAACCGCGAGGAGTACGGGCCAACTGCGTATGATCAAAATGGCGCCGACGGGTTTTTGCCAATATGCCCCAAATTAGTGGATTTCAACATGGTTGAAGGTGTGGCTCGCGGGGAGATTCCGTGGTTTGGAGCAATCAAATTGTATCTGACTGGTACGAATATACAGGAAATTCCGCCGAGCACCAATCTTTGGCTCGGGATATCTTTAACCACTCTAATTGCCGCTTCCTTCCTGGTGGATTATGCCATAGACCACAGGGACGAGTTAATGGCAAAGATAAAGGAAAAATTCAAAAAAGAAACGGAAGAGGATTATTACGAGGACTCAGAAGATTAGCTTTTTCTGATTCGGCAGTTTCACGTTGTTCAAATCCACCAGATACTCATCTTCCAGCAATATTTTCTTAGCCTCCACCCATGGCACCGAGAGCTCGATTACCTTCGTTCTCCCGTATCTTCCGAATGAACGGACATTGGCGTTCACGAGCCCCAAGGTGTCCATCTCAGTAATAAGGTCCGAGATTCTTCTCTGCGTGAGGGGAGAAACGTCTATCTTTTTCGCTAAAAGCTTATAGATGTTGTAAAGTTCCCCAGTGGTAACGTTCTCCATGCCGCTTTCATCCTCCAAAACCAACGCTAAAAGAATTATCTTCGAATGCAGGGGTAAAGTCCTTATTGCTTCAGCCACGCAATCCAGTTCTATTTTGTTCTTCGCTAAATACACGTGATTTTCCGTAACCTTT
>JALWEL010000096.1 GCA_027014065.1 DHVE2 group archaeon | reverse complement strand
GGTCTCCATAACTCAGGCGATAATCGGAGGAGTCATAGGAACTGGACTGGTTAAAGGATACAGCGAATTGAACAAAAAGACAGTTAAAAGCCTCGGGCTATCTTGGATTCTGGCACCCCTTTTGGCGTTCGCCCTCACTTACATCATCGTCATAATGCTACCTTGGCACTTATGAGGATAATCACATCCGACGCGTCTTCCGCTTTATCGCTTATGGCATCGATCCACAGGATTATCTTCTCTATCTGCAAAATCGAAAGGATATCGTTTATCTTCTTCTCCTCTGAGTAAAGGGTGCGGAGAATCTCCAGCTTTAAGTCATCTGCCTTGCTCTCGTATTTTTCCACCTCGTGAGCCATCTCCACCGCTTTGTGCATATCGCCGTTGAGAAGTTGAATCGCCGATTCGCTAAGGGTTTCCACGCTCTTTTTCGTCACATCAATGTATTCCTTCAACTTGCTATTCTTCAAAAATTCTATGGCGTCCTGCGAAGGCTTCCTGAGCGAGATTATCCTGCTCACCTGCTGAATTTTATCGATAACCTTGTCTATCTGCTCGGACAGATTAATGAATATGGCACGATCCTCGGGGAAAAGCAAACCCTCCGAGAACAGAAGCTCATTATTCCTCCTTAGTTCGTCTCCAACCCGCTCTTTCTCGTAAATTATTCCCTCAATCCTCCCGATTTCTTCCCAGTCGGAGTTTAGAAGAGCTTCTACTTCTTTGGAGAATAAATCCATGCACTCCAGCGCAATTGCGGTGTGCTTTTTGTAATTTTCAATGGCCTGCTTTTCCCTCTTTGATTTGAACATGAGAGCCACCGGCGGGAATCGAACCCGCGACCTCCACCTTACCAAGGTGGCGCTCCACCGGCTGAGCTACGGTGGCTTGCATCGGTGAATTATCTTCCTGTAAAAAAAGTTTTCTGAATTTTCAAAAAAATGAAAAACTAAGAGCTGCGAATCACCGTTATCGTATCCGTCTTTTCCTGTCCGTTGTATTCAAAAGTCACCCGTATATAGTCCTGCTGAACTCCGCTTGGTAAGGTCACACCAGATAGATAAAACACGGCCATTCCCGAGGAGTTTGTGATTGCGGCTTTATCAACTCCGCATCCACTTAATGTTACCTGTACACCTTCAATGGGGTTTCCGTTTTGATCGTAAACAATTATCTTCACTGAACCACTCCAAACAGCGCTTCCGTCCGATTGGGTTTCAGCCTTTATCACCTTGGTCTTATTTTCGTCTATGTATATCTCCCAAGAATTGACACTTTCCGTGCTATCTCCTCCTCTAATCACCGTTATGGCATCTGTCTTTTTCTGATTTCCATACTGAAAAGTAACCAAAATTTCATCTTCTTGCACTCCGCTTGGTAAAGTTACATCTTGAACTTGAAATACTATCACTCCATCAATATTTGTAAGGCCCGCTTCCACTATGCCGCACCCATCTAAAATTACCTTTACGTTGGGTAAGGGATTGTTATCTTGGCCATAAACTTTTATCTCTATTTCACCACTCCACAATGCTCGGCCATCTGGTTTCGTTTCCGCACGTATCGTTTTACTTCTTTCTCCATTGACCATGATAACCCAATTACTGATCCTTCCTTCTCCCTCACTGGGCACACTATTTACTTTATTCCCATACAGGGTGTAATCCACGCCATTGATGTGCATGCTAAGTGTTATGGAATCACCTTGGACCGAGTATTTCGCTCTTATGGTGGTGCTCATATCTCCATCTTTGAACGTGAGTTCTAATACGCCATTACCCAAATCTTTCCAAGTGAAATTTACTTTGGTGCCCGATTCATAGATATACCCCGTTCCGTCTGAGTTAAATACCATGTACTCATCAGCATCCGAGCTCTCACTGCCATTGGAATCGGATGTCTCCGATTTGGTTATATGCCACGCTCCCACAACCGAAGATTGCTGATTCATGAGGAAAAACATCGCTGCACCAACTGCCGCTAAAACAACCACTAAAGCAATAATCACTATCAAAAGCTTGTGGGATTTTGCATCCTTTGAACGAGCCGGTGGTTTAGATTGCGAACGCTCCTCCATTTCACCATTTCCACTATTTTCCATTTCTCCATTTTCGCCACTCATAGCTTAACCTCCCTTGATGAACAAATGCACTTAGCCTTATTTAAATTTTATGATCATTAACACCCACGCATCACCCATGGGCATCAGAGCGGCATGTTAAATTTCCTTGAAAATCCAGAGGCTACTTTCTAAACCTCGAAGGGACAACTACGCAGCGCCCTGCTTTTTTAGCAGGGCTGGCTCGCATTTAGAGATGCTCGTTCATCCCAAAAGAAATTTTGAGGTGGCAGGAGGTTATAGGAACTCGCTGGTGGTTCCTACTTTCCAAACCCTTCCCTTATGAACAATCTCTTTAGTGGATGCAGGAGGGTATGGGAATCCGCTGGAGGTCATAGGGTCGCTGGAGATGATAAGAACCCGCTGGAGGTTCTTAGAACCCCTTTCTTTAAAAGAAAGGTGTTTCATCCCCAAAGAAACTTATTATTGGGTTGCGGGAGTTGATAAGAACCCGCTGGAGGTTCTTAGAGGGGAAGTCGTAGAAACCCCGAAGGGGTGTCTACGGTTGCAGGAGATGCGTGTTGTTGCGAGTCATCCCACCCATGGAAAATACTAAATACGTCTTATGACATATATTCTCTTTATGAGTCTGATTAAGTCAGATTTAAATAAAGAGGGAGTGAGTGTTGCACGTGGATTTTTAAAAGCGCACTGGAAGATAATAAGTGGAGCGGGTTCAATTTTTGCGGTCTCGCTGATGATACTTATAACGATAATGCCCATGGTGAACGGAGATTTGGTGAATGTTGATGTGAATAGTTTGCCGTACATGAGGAGCATAGATGGCAACGTGCAGCTGCATTTTGAGAATGCGAGTGAATATAGTATCATAATAATCAATGTCACGCAAGGATACGTGAATATAGAAAACCACACTTTAAAGAGAGGAGATATTTATGTGTACGAGACGCAGAGCAATTCGACGCTAAATGTGGGTGGTAATGGAGATATATGGATAGGAAGAATCGCATACGGGGATTACATACATCTGGATATCAAAGAGGGAGAGAAGAGGCATGTGTACGGATATCCGTATTTCTCGTTCAGAGATTCGAATATAAAGATGATAAAATTGAGGTTTCCGTACGGAGTGTATGCCATAAAAGATAATTCTAGTGGATACGAAAACAGATGGTTTGTGAGCAAGAACGTAACTTTTCCGTATGCTTCCAATTTCACGGGAGATTCGTACATAATGAGATTCGACAGGAATGCGGAGGGGTTTGTGAATATAGAAATAAAAAGAATAAAGAGCATAGTGAACCTCCCACCCAGAGCGGACGGAGACGGAGATAAGGTTGTTTATGTGGGAGAAGAGGTGAATTTTGAAGGGTGGAGAAGTGTGGATTATGATGGGGCGATAATCAATTACACATGGGATTTCGGCGATGGTGAGAAAGGATATGGGATAAATACCACTCACACATATATGAATCCGGGGCGCTACGTAGCCACGCTAACGGTTGTGGATACCAATCTCTCGGCGATGAGCGATTTTATAAATGTAACCGTGCTGCCTAAGGTTGAATACCCTGCATTTACTTATTCTATCAACGGCTCGCATGTGCGATTCACAGGTATTGATAACTACACATGGTACTTTGGAGACGGACACAAGGCCATGGGAAAAGTGGTGGAGCATACTTATGCCCGCGGGGGCGAGTACAGAGTAATGGCTGTGGGA
>JALWEL010000095.1 GCA_027014065.1 DHVE2 group archaeon | reverse complement strand
CTGTGGGGCGATGCGGACGGAGTGGGGCTTAGCAGCATATCCGATGTGAATTTCTCTCACGCCAAAAATTTGGCGGAAAAATGCAAAGCTCGTGGCAAGATTTTCGCACTCCACGCCTCGGAGGATGGGAGAGAAGATATAGATAAGATTATCCAGTTGAAGCCGGATTTCATCGTTCATTTCTTAGATGCGACGGATGAAGATATTGAGAAAGTGAAGGAAAAAGGCATTCCTATCGTGCTAACGCCTCGGGCAAACGTGTTCTGGGGTAAGATGCCAAATATTCCGAGATTGTTGAAAAAGGGAATTACGGTGGCTCTGGGCACGGACAATGGGATGATAGCGGAGCCCTGCATGTTTCGTGAGATGGAATTCGCGTATCGGATTTCCAGGCTTCATTCCCAAATTTCAGCCATGGAAATTCTCCGCATGGCCACCGCAAACCCGAGAAAGATACTGGGAATAGAGGATAATCGAGAGGGAGAGAAAGCATCGTTGATAATTTTCGAGGAGACTATGAACCCATACGAAATAGTCACCCGTGCGGGAGAAAAGGATATCTGGAAGGTTATTTTTTAAAATCTTTTCACCGTGACCTCGTCCGTGTGAAAATTGATTATCGCCACCTTTCCCGGATCTGGGTTGAAGTTCATCATCTTCTGGTACTTAGTCTGCTCCTGCCACGCCGAGGCGTTGATCATGTGTATGCCCTTGTATATCCCGTATGAGAAGGTATGAACATGGCCCGTAACCAAAACATCTGGCTGAGGATCGATAACTAAATAATCTCTATCCAAAGGCACCACGGGAACCTTCTCCCCGTATACGGGTGAGAGATGCCTCGCTTTAAGCATGTACTCCATCATCGCCCCCGTTTTTTGGTAATCCATTCCCGGAACTAATTCAACTAAATTGTTCAAGCTTGCGCCGTGATAAACTAAGAATTTATAGCCGTGAAGCGAGAACATTGAGGGATTGCTCAAAAACTCCACATTCGAATCGAACATTTTCTGTATCTCCCTTGGGAGTGCGGGCTGGGGCTCGGCGTTACGCACCATGTCATGGTTTCCCGGAATAGTTATAACTTTGATGTAATCTGGCAATTCCTTAAGATATTGCGCGAGAGTTTCATACTGCTTGAATATATCCAAAATCTCCAGCTCCTCTTCCTGGTGAGGATACACACCGATCCCATCCACAAGGTCTCCTGCGATAATAAGATATTTCACAATCTCCGCCCCGTCCTTGCCGCTTTTCAACCATTTTATGAACTTTTCCCAGCGATCTTTGATGAAGGTATTGCTTCCAACGTGGGTATCTGATATAATCGCAGCGCCAATGTTTTCCTCGATTTTTCGATCCTCTCTGTGCCACCGTACGTCTGGCTTGACTATGTCGCTTGCGTAGATTATGTTCTTGCCCTTCCTGTATTTCCCGATTACTCCGATCACCTCGTCGTTCAAAACAACCTTATCGCCGGAATAAAGGCAGGTTATGCTCCCCGATAAATCCTCCAATTCGAATACCACCTTGCCCGTTGAGGTTCTTCTAATCTCGGATACCATGCCTATTGTCTGAACCTCGCCCTCGTTCAACCTCGATATTCTCCTCGCCTCTCTCAAAGAGGGTTTTCTCTTCAACATGCTCGAAATTCTTTCGAATCTATCCTTAAAGAGCCTATGGAAATCATCCGCACCTCCAGATGCGCGCATATTTACGTCAGGATTCACTATAACCTTAAAATCCCAATCGTACTCCCACCCGCTTGGTTTGCTCATCGTGCTTTTTTCCACCGTCTTATTCTCTCTGTTTTCCTTTCCGTTTTCCTCATGGATGTCAGAATATGTGACGTATCCTAAAGATCCGTACTTTTTGATGAATTCTGAAAGATATGAAATTCCCCCCTTATTGATTATGTACGGCAAAACCTCGGGCTCAACAACGATTTCGTGCTTCAAAAGCTCACTGACAATCCTTTCCCTATCATCCATCACTCTTCTGTATCATCGCTTAAAGATAAAGATTTTTGTTTCACATCCGAATATATCGCGATTATTATTTTCACTGCCAGAAGTGCGTAGATGATCATCAGCAAAGTTTGCATTTTTATGGTTATATTTGCACCCATCAAGCTAATATGCATATTGGAAAACACGGAGTTCATGTAGATTATGGTTGCAATCACAGATATAGCTGTGGGAATAGAGGAGTATTTGGTGTAGAGCGAGACGATGGACATAACAAAAAGGATGAGGAGGAAGAGCATCGTGATCATGGGAATTTGCGAGTTGCCTATCTCAGGGTACTTTGCAGCTATGAAATGAAGTATTCCGGCAGGAAGGGCGATGTAGATGAGGAAATAAAGCCCGGCTGTGACTTCCCTCTTCATATTCACACCTCCAAATCGTAAGATATGGTCTTTCTCAGATTCAGATTCTTCACCACTATGGTTATCTCCACGTGATAGTTTCCACGCTGAAGCGGGAACAGATAAACGGTGGCCATTTTTTGAGGCTCAACTGTGAGATTCTCATACCCATTTGAGAGATTCCCATCGTGCGTGATTGCCTTCATTATCTCCACGTTGAGAGGCGAATTGTAATTGTTCTTGAAACTGAGATATATGTACGGAGTGTTGTTCACCAGCGTTTCTCCTATCGCGAGATTGGTTACAGGCGGAACCCACTGGTACTTGAACTCCTTCTCCACAACTAACCCGTTGATGTTGGCTTTGCACAGAATATTCCACGTTTCCTTCTTGGTGAGTAAGTAATCTATACTCCTGACTAAATGCAGCGTGATTTTCGATTTCCTGTCGAAAATTAGATTAGAAGAACCTTTGGCGATTGTACCCCAACTATCCTTCACAACCATGCTCAATGTGGCGTTCACGTTGATTGGCAATTTGCTGATGAAATAGGGAACAACTATATCATCGCCCTGAAACTTTATCTCGTCGGTGTATATACGATACGCGTAGAGCAGCGGATGCCAATTGATATCGTGGGAATAATTGGCCTCAAACTCAGCTAAAACCCAGTAATGCGCATGCACATCTATGTTAATTTTGAACTTCCCCTCGTGGAAGAGATAGTAATCCCCCAATTTCTTGTACAATTCCGTGAGGTTGAGAACCACGTTGAAAACTCCGTTGTACTCTTTAAGGGCTTCTATTTCCTTAATTTTGAAGGTCTTTTCGTAAACAACCTTGGAAGAATTAGTTATGTTTAGGGATATAACCACATCTTTTATGGGATAAAGTCCATTGTTCTTCACGGTCACCGGCACCGCAGCCTGCAAATTGTCCCCATTCACGGAGAACCCCGAGGAAGTGTTAACTTGAATATTAACATCTACATTTGCAGCTGAATAGAGCATCGTGAAGAAGAGCGACGCAATAATTAGGTTTAGTATCACCATCACTGACTTAATCATATTGTAAAATGAGGTGCGGGCCTATTTAAAATATTAGAAGAGATTATTTGTGGAAATAATCAAATTTGAGAATCACTCGAGAATCATTGCCTTCGCTCCGATTTTCGCTTCATACACTCTCCCCATTTTGATTTCGCAATCACCGAAAACTATGGCGGAGTTGCCCAGAAGCGCCTGCGTGGCGTTCTCGCAATTCTCTAAAAATTTTCTCAGTTCGGGGGACATAAGATTCAGGGAAAAAGAGAATTTTCGAGCAATTTTGATTCCGTTTTCCATATTTTTTTCTCTCATGAGCTCTTCCATGGCCCCCCGGCCCAATTTTTTTATCTTCCCTTTCCACTCCTCGCTGGTGATTATGTTTTTCGTTTCA
>JALWEL010000094.1 GCA_027014065.1 DHVE2 group archaeon | reverse complement strand
AGATACTGCAATTCTCTCTGTACCCTTCTTTCAACGGTGAGCGGGAAGTAAAGGGAACAAGCATATTATCGGGCAAAATAGGAGAGAAGGTGATGAGCGAAAAAGTTACTATAGAGGATAACCCGTTCCATGAGGAAAGTTTATCAAAAATAATCGCCGACGACGAGGGCGTGGCCACGAGGAGAAACACGATAATAGAAAAAGGAGTATTCAAGGGATTTCTCTGGAATCATTACTGGGCAAAGATTCATGGGGAGAATAGCACGGGCAACGGGGTGAGGAGCTTCAGAACGGGGTCAATGGGTGTAGGGCCGCACAACATGGTATTCAAAGAAGGAAATAGAAAATTGGAAGACATAATTGCGGAAATGGACCACGGATACCTTGTGTCTTCGTTCCAAGGAGCGCATTCCAGCAATCCCGATACGGGAAGCATATCAGCCGTGGCCAATCCAGCGTTCATAATCGAAAATGGAGAAATAACAGGATCAACGGTGTTCATGGTTTCCGGAAATATCTACGATTTGTTGAACAACGTGAAAGAAATCAGTGATGAATTGCGTCCGGTGTACATGATGGGCCGCGGGCTCTATCCGCATGTTCTATTCGATAAAGTGAAAATAGCGCCAGTTTCAAGGTGATAACATGATAGTGGACGGAGAGAATCTAACGGTTGAAAAGGTCGTTCGAGTGGCAAGACATAGGGAGAAGGTTGAACTCAGTGAAAAAGCGATTGAAAATGTGAGGGAAGGAAGGGAGAGACTGGAGCTAATGATATCTGGAGACTCGATAATATACGGAATCAACACGGGTCTCGGAGACTTGGTGAAGGTTAGAATAGAAAAGAAAGATCTTAAGAAATTGCAGGTGAATTTAGTGAGAAGCCACGCTTCCGGTGTTGGCGAGGCAATGCCGGAAGAGGTGGTTAGAGGAGCGATGCTGATCCGCATAAATTCTTTATTGAGGGGGTATTCTGGGGTTCGACCGGAGGTTGTTTACAAACTCGCAGAATTCTTAAATGAGGGAATCACGCCCTTCGTGCCGAAATTCGGCAGCGTTGGGGCCAGCGGGGATTTAGCACCTCTCGCGCATGTGGCCCTCGCGCTGATTGGAGAGGGTGAAGTTATATACAGAGGAGAGATAAGAAAGACGAAAGAAGTTCTCAGAGAGTTGAAAATCGAGCCTCTAATTTTGGAGGAAAAGGAGGGTCTTGCGCTTCTCAACGGCACGGGGGTGATGGCCAGTTATGCATCTTTGGCGGTTTATGACTCTTACGCCCTTTTCAAAGATTCTCTAATTTCCCTTGGCATGGGCTTCGAAGCTCTTCGAGGCACAGATAAGGCGTTGGACGAGAGAATAATGCAGGCGCGCCCGCATCCAGGGCAAATTAAGGTGGCTAAAATTTTGAGGGAAATTTTGAAGGACAGCGAAATAGTGAAGAAGGCGAGGGAGGAGAAGGTTCAGGATGCTTACACTCTCAGATGCACCCCACAGGTATACGGCGCAGTTCTTGACACATTAAACTATGTTCGCTCAGTGGTTGAGAGGGAAATAAATTCCGCCACGGATAATCCACTGATATTTGAGGAACCACTCTCCGGCGGCAATTTCCACGGAGAGCCAATCGCGTTAGCCATGGATTTCCTCGCAATTGCTTTAACGGATTTGGGAAACATGGTTGAAAGGAGAATTGCAAGATTGATAGACCATCACCTAAGCAATTTGCCCCATTTTCTAATGGAGAACAGCGGTTTGAACTCTGGGCTGATGATTCCCCAGTACACCGCCGCCGCACTGTGCAATCGCAATAAGATTTTAGCGTATCCGGCAAGCGTGGACACCATACCAACGAGCGCCAATCAGGAGGACCACGTTAGCATGGGCATGAACTCCGCTTTAAAGCTCAGGGAAATTGTGGAAAATGTGAAGTACATAGTTGCCATAGAATATTTGGTGGCGAATCAAGCCCTGCATATCGGCGGGCACTCTTCTAAAGTGGTGGAAGAAGCGATGAAAGAAATAGGAATTGGTAAATTCGAGGAAGACGATGTATTTCACGAGTACATCGAAAAAATAAAAAGAAAAATGGACTCGGAGGAGATAGTGAAGGCCGTGGAGAAAAAGGTCAAAATAATTCTCTGAGCCTCTCTTTGATTTCTTTTATTTCCAGAAAAGTCTCCGCGAGGGGTATGTCTTCCAGTGTTGCTAATTTTATCGCGAGATCATCAACCTTTTCGGGATTGATGTATATGACCGCGCTGGGCTTCAGGGGGTGCGCGCGGATTGCTACCATTGGTGATCTTCCGTACTTCACTTTATTGAAGAATAACGCACGATCCACGCTCCACCCATATACTTTGAAATAATCGTAGGAGTTGAAATTCAGGATTGCTTTTAAACTATCAAGGATTGTATAGCCGTATATTGCTCTCTTGTACTCTATCTCAGGATTCAGAATTTTGGCGTCTATTTTCTTCATGAACTCTTCCACGCTGATGCTGTAGGGGAAATCGAAGATGTCGATTATTGCGTTCTCCCCGTATGTTGGCAGGAACTTCTTTATTATCTCCCCTCCTCTGGACTCGTCGATTTCTATAAGCGCATTCACAAATCTACGAACCATGACAACGCCGGGGGATTTCCTGCGCCCGGATTCGTAATCGCTTATGACCGAAGAATTTATCCCCAGAAACTTGGCCAGCTCTTGCTGAGAAATGCCGAATATCTCGCGCCACTTGCGCATAGTGGCTCCAGGTTTTTTTGAAAGTACAATTTCCCCAGCGATTTTCTCCGCAATCTCCATATGTAATCATGAGAACTGAGAATTTAAACCTTTGCACCGGTCAAAATTTCCTTAATAACCTTTCTGTATTCTTCGAATAGGGATTCAAAGCTCCCATGGTTGTATGCGTATTTTTTGAATACTCTCTCCAAATCTCGATACCCTCTTTGCGATAGATAATAAGAATCGTAATAAACGAAGGTTTTATCCGGACTCGTATTCACTCCGTAGTTGTATATTCCCCTCCTCCATTGATTCTTGAAGTCCTCGGGCAAAAGGGGATAAATGTAGACCATGTCCATGGAGGGCACGATGCCGCCTAACCATCTCCGGAAATAATCCCAAGTGAGAGCGTGTACTTCTTTGCCGGGGATCACATCCACATTTACTTTCTCTTCTTCCTCTTTTTCTACATCCCTCATTATTTGCTGCGGGGGCTCTTCCACTATCTCCTCTTTTTTTTCTTCTATTTTATCTTCTTCCTTATCTTTCAGCTCATCTTTGAGAATATATGCAGCTCCGATTCCCAATCCTAACAGCGTTGCCATTGCAATTGCCCGCTTCTCCTCGTCGCCCATCAATCACGCATGGGATTATGGGATTTATGCTTTTCCTAATCTCTCATAGGGCATTATTTATAAGCAGGGATACGCTCTAAAATCGTAAGTGTAGAGAAAGCACATATATGTTTTATCTTTTTTTGTTTAATGAAACAAATGTGGATGTAATGAAAAAGTTTATATGTTTTCTATCAATAATCATGGTGGTGACTCATATGAAAAAGGGGTTAATAGTATTATGGCTAATGGTAGTAATGGTACTAAGCGTGTTTGCGGGGGGTGACGGCGCACCCCGTGCACATTAAGAAATATGGAACATTCGAGAATACAGTTTTTGACAATGGAAGAATAAAGTATGAAATACACGGTTTAAATGCAGAGATACACACTCATTCTGGAAGAATACTCGTAAAAGACGTGCATCCCGAGATATGGATAAATGATAATGGATGGGAGAAGATAAAATATAAAGAGATTAGATTTTTCAATTACACAT
>JALWEL010000093.1 GCA_027014065.1 DHVE2 group archaeon | reverse complement strand
TCATTTCCGATTTCGGAGGGGAGAATGCGTTGCATCCCCAGCGGATTGATTTCGAGATTGCGGATAAGATTTCGGAATTCATAGATTCTGGGGACGTGATAATCGACGCTTTGGATATGCTCATAGACGAAAACGGGATAGAAAAGATATACATCTGGCTTAAATTTGTGAGAGACATAGCACATCGCCGTGGAAAGAGGGTGTACGTGGTAACGAGGGATTTGGTAGCCAACGAGAGAACATTCGTACGCGCTCTCTTTGATTTTGATATGTTCTTAGTGGCCAACATCGATAAAAAGAAATTGTCTTTCGTTCATAAAGAATTGAAAACCATCAAGAGAATTCTGGAAAAAAGGGTGGAGAAAGAATGCGTTTACACATTGGAGATAATAAAGCACAGGTATCAGAAGTACAGGAAATATCTGCCTGAGATAGAAGATGATGTAAAAAAATTAAGGGGTATAAAGAATTACGATGTTGATTGCATACTCAAAGTTGCGCCCATAAGGATGGAGATAGATTCCCGGGTTGAGAGAATAGAGAGTATTCTATCAGATATTCGCGATAGGGAAGAGGAAATAAACTCTTTGATTCCTGTGTTAGGCGTGTACATCGATTTAAAAGAGCTCAGGGATTGCATGGAGAAAACAAGAAGTCTTATAGATTCCGGGGAATACGAAGAGGCTCTGGATAACATCAAAGAGTGCAAATCCACTCTTAAATATCTACAGAGGGACGCTCTCTCCAAAGCGTGGAGCATACGGGAGGAGATAACTTGCGTGGATTATCTTCTACCTCCCTATCTTCAGGAGAAGGTGAGGGAATTCGAAGGAGAGAAGGAAAAACTCAAAGATTTTACAATTCTCTATGTGAGCATCAAAAACCTTTTGTCTAGAAAGATAAAGAATGAGTACGATAAGCTGGTAATCTACGGGAAATTATCCGGCATTGAACTATTCGACCTCTCCGAGATACTCGAAAAGGAGCAATACTGTAAATACAAGAAGCTCAGGGATGAGTTCATGGAGAAATTTGATGGGGTAAAGGAATCCATTGTGAGCTCCCTAAAGGATAAAATATTAACAGCTTTGAAAATACTGGAATCGCGGAACTACAATGTTCATCAGATATTTGAAGACGTGAATAAAGCCGAGGATATAGATAACATTATAGATATCCGCAACAGGGTGTCGCATCATCTAACGAGGTATGTGGAGAATTATTTTACGAATATACGCGAAAGGTGCCCGCATTGCATAAACGAGAATTTTGCCAATTATTTGGAAGAATTTAAACGAGATCCTTTGAATAACTTAGATAAACTGCAGGAAATGCTCGAAAATATGGATGAAAAGGTTAAGAAAGAAGAGCTAATGATGAAGGAGGTAACTCGTGAACTGGAGGGGTATTATTCCATACTCGATAAGTATGGTGTAGAATACGAGAGGGAATATCCAAAGAATCTTAGCTCCGCCAAGAGGGTTTTGGAGAGAGTTCAGAGCGTGGTTGAATCCCTTACACCGGATGTGTATGTGGAACTAAATGATTGGAAGATAGATGAAACTAGAAATTTGATAATGAACATTTCCCTTAAAAACCCGGGGCCTCATCCAGCAAAGAACATCACCGTTGAGATACATGGGGCCTTGAGTTACAAGTTTAAAATCGAGGAAATAGAAGGTGGCAAGGAGGAGAAGGTTGATATTCTCTCGGAGGTAAGAGACCCCAACAGTGCGATAAATATTGATGTTGTCTATGAAGGCCCTGGTGGGAAGATAGCCACAAAGTCATTTAAATTCGAGCCAAATTTGAAGGGTTATACTGTGCACACATCCAACGGAACGGAGAAATGCACACTGTGCCGTGGAAAGATATTTGAAGGAACTCCGATGGTTATATGCTCGGAATGCGGTGCCACTTACCATCTCCAGTGCGCTAAAAGGATTGGTAAATGCAGGATATGCGGAAACACCTTTCTATTTTAATACTTGGTAAGGTTTATAAAACATGGCCCATTTCCGATATTGATGCGTAGTAAAACTCCCAAGCTCATTTACTCTCTTTCATACTCCATCCCCATGCTTTCAATATTGGATAGTAAGGATAGAGCGGAAACAAATAGGATTTTAAAAAGGCTCAATTCGTATAAGAAAATTTATTCGTATTTGGGATACAAGGACACTTTTGAGAAGATTGCGGGCAACTTGTACGCGCAGCTGAAAGGCGGCAGGAGAGCAAGGGACTTGCCTGTGGATAGAACTGAAAAAAAGCTCAGAGAAACCCTGGCGGCCATATTCTCCAATGTGGTAGCTGATTTGCGTTCTTCGGGATATGGGCGAGAAGCGGATAAGATAGAGGAGTTCGTTCACAAGGGAGAATTCAAGAATGCTTATCTCTCCCTGAAAGAGCTTAGGGAATTGGAGAACAGAAATGAAAAAATCGAAAGCCTCAGAAATAAGATAGACGATGTGATGCGAAAGCTTGTAACTCTCCGTGAAATAGGGTCGGAGGTAGAGGATATAACATGGAAGGTCGCGGAGCTTTTGGGTGTAAACAGAGTAAATATCCCTTCTAAGAAGATGATATTTGTGAACGATGAGAGCGGGAACAGCGCGTGCCTAATTTCCACGTATTTCAAAAGGATGAACATACCTCACAAGTTCTTTTCCACCAAGAACAAGGGCGATTACTGGATCACAAAGAGCACGGCCATAAATTCCGTAAGTCCTAATCTGAGAGAATATGATCTTCCCGAATACATTGTAAAATCAGAGGATGTTGTGATTTTAGAGGATTTGAACTATTTGATTCTTGTTAATAGCTTCAGCGAGGTGTATCAGTTTCTGCAATACCTAAAGAATAAAGCAAAGAATAAGATAATTGTAACTGGTAACTTCAGGGTTCTTACAGAGCGCGAGGTGGCGCGGCTTCGCGGTTTATTCGATGCCACCCTCACCTTACATTCCGCATTCAATATATGCTCTTGGGCCGTTGTGGGGCTCAGGGAGAGAAAGAACGAGGGCTCGTTGCTCCTTTCAAAAGAACTGGTAGAGGATTTCGAAGGGGAAGTGGTTTTAATCGCAGACTTAGGCGGGGATAAATACATACATCCTCAGAGAATAGACTTCGAGATAACCGATACGATTCATAAGCACATAAAGGATGGAGATGTGGTCATAGATAGCATAGATTTGATGGTGGATGAGAACGGGCTGGAGAAGATATATGTTTGGCTGAAAGGAATAAGGGATCTGGCCATGCAGAATGGGAACCGGGTTTACATAGTGGAGAATAACTTGATCTCTAAGGAAAGGGAGTTCATCCGCTCTCTTTTCGATTTCGATACTTTTTACATTTCAAAGCTGGATATGAAGATAATTGAGGCCATGGCTGCGAAGATGGATATAATCGATAAAACCATTGAGCGCGAGATACAGAAAGAGTGCGCGTATAACATGGAGATCATACGGCAAAAGTACGAGAGATACGAGAAATATTTGGGGCCCATCAAAGAAAAAGTCGAAGAATTACTCTCTAAAGAGCCGGAGTTCAATTTGGAGTTTTTGGTAAAAACCACACCTCTTAGGAAAGAGGTGGAGGATCTTGTGGAAGTGATAGAGCGAAAGACCAGTGAGTATATCGAAACCAGAAACGCCATAAATGAAAATCTAAAGATAGCCAGGGAGTTCGTTGATGTGGAAGATGTTGAGTATTGTGTGAAAAGTGCGGGTGAGTACTATGAGGGAGGCAACATAGACGGGGCACTTGATAAAATACGAGCATGCAAAAGCAAAATGGAGAAAATCATGGTTAAAGCGCAGGAAGAGGCCGAAAAATTGTATGGGGAGATCAAATGCGTGGAGTATCTTCTT
>JALWEL010000092.1 GCA_027014065.1 DHVE2 group archaeon | reverse complement strand
TTCCTTGATTATTTTTCTCCATTTCACGCCGGAGGTTATTTCAAAATCTCCACCAAAGCGAGAAACAACGTCTCTAACCGTTTTCTCAACTTTCTCATCCTTCGTTGAAATTATTATACGATCCGCTCCGAAGGCCCGGGCAACTAAAGCAACGTGGGTGGTTATCCTCTTATCCCTCTGCGGCCTGTGTCCCAATCGCAGCACTGTTATCATAGGCGCTCAAATATATCCTCTTCCACGCTGTTCTTTTCCTCTTTTTTCTCTTCTTTATGAGTCGTAGTAGTTGGTGTTTCTGAGCCCACTGGGTAGAGAGCAAGAAGCATGAACCCGATTGCAAAGAACGCCAGGACTAATTCTATTGCAGTCAGAGTAAATATTATTATTTCTCCGAGGATGTCTTTCGAAGTGTTCACATCGCCGATGACCCAGAAGATAACAGCGACGCCTATGGCTATGCCCCCCAAAAATGTGCTTATTGCTGCCCGCGTTCCCTTGATTCTCGGAAGTTGAAAAAGAGCGGCGGTTAGTCCGGCGAAGACCATGGCTAACACGAGGAAAAGAATGGAATATAGGGAAAGATTTTGAAGATACACAAAGTATCCGAACACCCCAATGAGCACAAAGCTCATTCCAGATATCAAACCTAATTTTTCCTCTTCCCATAAAAACTGCTCGAAAAACATCACAGCACCTCCACTCTCATCCCCTTAATCTCCAATTTGTCGCTCCTCTTTATCAGGGCCCTCAGCATTATCTGGCTTATACCCAAATTCTCCACTATGTAACCTATGAAGTTGCTTCCCCCCTTCACGAGTTCGAGTATTTTGTTTTCCCATTCTTTGAACTCCTCGTCGCTCATCGTGATAACCCTCAGAACCTCGGAGGCTTCCATTATGGGAATTGTCATCGTTATTTGAAATAGATCGTAGTAAGTGTGGTACGCTCTCACAACTCCCTTTTCCGTGGTTACCCACTGAGTTTCCACGAACTTTATATTTTCCAAATATTTGAGAGCCTGTTCCCCCTCTTCCCCATACTTCTCCTTGATTTCCTCCACGGTGCACCATTTCTTCGTGAGCTCCTGAAAAACTTTCTTTTTCACTTCGGTATTGCATGAATAAAATACCGACACCAAATCACCAATGTTGTTGACAACCTTAATTCTATTGCCCGGCATTAGAAGGGGTATGGATTTCGGAGATATATATTTTGTGTTATTTTGCGGAAGTTTGAAATACAATCCTTTCTTTATCCTCTGGCTATGACCACGTATCGAGGTAGAATAATAACATTCACGGATAGCGGAAAAATAGAGGACTTCGAAGGATACATGCAGGTCGAGCAGGGGATAATAAAAAAAATATCCAAGGAAAAAATCACGGGGGAGTATGAAGATTATAGGGATTACCTCATCCTTCCGGGGTTCATCGACACACACCTGCATCTTCCCCAGGTGGCTATAAGGGGCAAGTGGAGCGACGACCTTCTCAAATGGCTGGAAAATTACGTTTTCCCAGAGGAAAAAAGGTTCCTGGATGAAGATTACGCTGAAAAGATGTCACGGCGATTTTTCGGAGAAATCGTCAGGAATGGAACAACCAGCGCCATGGTTTACGGCCCGCCTAACCGTGAGAGCACTGAAACCGCATATGAAATTGCGGACGAATACGGCATTAACGTGTTCATGGGCCAGACACTCATGGACATGAACGTTCCGGAGGAGCTTAAAACATCCGCGAAGAAAGCGGTAGAAGACGTGAAGTACATGGCGGAGAGGAGGAAAAATTACGTTCTCACCCTCAGATTTGCACCTTCTTGCAGCATGGAGCTAATGCGCGAGACCGCGAAGATTGCTAAATCTTATAATTTGAGAATTCAAACACATATCTCAGAGCAGAAAGGCGAGATAGAAATGGTAAAGGAAATATTCAACGACACGTACGGGAATGTTTACGATACGGCGGGAGTTTTAACTCCTAAAACCGTTTTAGCCCACGGCATACATCTGAGCGAAGAGGAACTTAGATTGATTTCTTTCCGAGGCTCAAAGATAGCGCATTGTCCCTCATCGAATTTCTTTCTGCACAGCGGGATTATGAAAATGAAAGACATGAGAAATCATGGTATTTCTGTGGGTCTCGGCTCGGACATTGCGGGAGGTCCTTACATAAATATGATGGAAGTGATGAGGGATGCTTATTACGCAAATCCCCTTTCCCCCATGGAAATATTCCGTCTTTTAACTCTGGGAGGCGCCGAGGTTCTTGCGATAAGCGACGTGGCGGGAACGCTGGAACCCGGAAAATACGGGGATTTCACAATCGTAAAATATGAGGGAGAAACAACGGAGGAAATTCTGGCGGAATTAGTGTTTTATGGGAACGAGAACAGAGTCATTGCTACTTACTCTCATGGACGATTAGTTTGGGGAAAATGATGTAAGTTCAACCACAAAGTTGAAGCAACTATATATACACCTTGCAACATGAATACAAAAATATGAAGAGTTACCGGGTGGGTAGCACGCCGTTTGTGGTGATATCCGACGAAGGCAAACTCGTTCTGAGGTGTGGAGATAAGGATTTTGTTCTCTCGGAAAATTCGGAATGAATGAAAGATATCTAATACCACTTCTACGATGCTCGCATGGTGAATACTATGAGAATTTTAGTTCTGGGAGCTGGCAATGTGGGCACCCTGATAGCTAGGGATCTGGCCAACGAGCATGAGGTGTGGGTCGGGAACTCCGATGAGAAGAAACTAAAAGCTCTTTCTGAGCTGAATACCATTAAATTGGATGCTTCCAGAAATTTAGAGGACATGATGAAAAAAATTCAAGCCCATGCACGATGACTCGCAGATAGAAAAAGAGGGGTTGCACTGGGAGAAGTTTTGAATCTAAAACAAGAATGGATGCAGGCGCCGGGATTTGAACCCGGGCTAAGGGCTTGGAAGGCCCTTGTGCTGCCAGACTACACTACGCCTGCGCATTAGCGGGATAAGAAAACACTTATATAAATTTGATGGAGCACGTTCTAAAACATATCACCTTCGATTCCCAGTCCCGGCTTTTCGGAAAGAACGTTGTAACCCTCTTTGAATTCCACTCCATCGAATGGCTGCTCCCTGAGGTCCCAGTATCCGTCTAGGTCTGCGTAATCTGCCCCGATGCTTAGTGCGAAATGAGTTCCCGCTGCTATTCCCAGCTTGGTTTCAATCATGCATCCAACCATTATTTTCATTCCTGCCGCCTTGGCGATGCCCGCCATTCTGAGCGCTTCTCTAATTCCCCCGCTCTTCATCAATTTTATGTTTATTGCGTCCACCTTTCCTATCAATCTTACCACATCTTCCTTAGTATGAACGCTTTCGTCTGCCATGATTGGAATCTCCACTTCCCTTCTCAGTATCTCCAGCTCATCGATTTGGTGCGCTGGAATGGGCTGCTCCGCGAATTCGATCTCGTATCTCTCCATTTCCCGCAGAACCTTTATCGCTCTCTTCAACGAGTATCCCTGATTAGCATCCACTCTGATTCTCACGTCCACATTCTCCCTGATTTTTTTGATTCTTTCGATATCTTCTTGGGGATTGAGGCCGATTTTAACCTTGAGAACCTTCGCCCCCTGCTCCACAAGCTCGAGGGCGTTTTTCACGCTATCTTCAACCCTTCCGATGGTAACCGTTAGCGAAGTTTCTATTTTTTTCTTCTCTTTTCCCAGTATGTTCACCAGAGGCAACGAGGCCCTTTTTCCTAAGAGGTCGTAGAGAGCGAAATCAACCGCCGCCTTGGCGGAGCTGTTGCCCACCAGAGCGTGATTCAGAGAGTTCATAATTGCTCCAGCTTCCAGGGCATCCTTACCAATTAGAATT
>JALWEL010000091.1 GCA_027014065.1 DHVE2 group archaeon | reverse complement strand
CGCTACACCCCAGCTGCAGGTGCATCGGCGGTAGAGATGGTTGAGGAAGAAGAGGTGTACGAAGAAGAAAAGCCAAAAGAAGTGGTGGAAGAGCCTCCCGCACCGGAAATACCGGCGAAAACCTGCATGCTGAAGTGGGTGGACGGAAATCTCAGACCCCATGAAGTGGAAATCAGCGACGATGTGTACATAGGAAAGAGAAAGGACAACAACGTGGTGTTCCTGAAAACATTGGACGGAAAGGTAACAATACCTCTGGGAATAATCGACTTGGAAGATGAGATTTCGGAGAAGCATGTGGAGATTCACCGCGAAGGAGATAGATGGTTTATAAAAGATTTGGGGAGCGAGAAGGGCACGATTGTGCGCGGAGATTACCTGCCCGGATGGAAGAGAGGAAAAGAGAGCGAATATATGGAACTCCATGACGATGATGAGATATTAATTGGCAAATATTTGATCACCGTGAGAATTCAGTGATTTCCATGTTGGAACTGAGAAGGAAGATAGCCACAACCAAGATGAGTGAGGTTTGGGAAGGATACTACAGAGGAAAGAGAGTAGCTGTGAAAAAACCGGTTACCGAGGAGATGCTCAAGCTCATCCGTTTCGTAAAGGAGGCAAAGTACTGGAAGGAGATAAGCGATCTGAACATCGATGGAGTTCCTGAAGTGGTGGCAATCGACGAAAACGAGCCATGGTTTGCAGTGGAATACATAGAAGGAGAAACACTGGATAAGAACCTAAAAAATGCGGATATACGTGAGATCATGCACAGAATGTTAGAAGTGCTCAGAATATTAGGAATTGTGCATCAGAAAGGCTATCTCCATCTTGATCTAAAGCCAAGCAATATTTTGGTTGACAAATACGGGGACATTGCATTTTTGGACTGGGGTCTCCCTGTCAGGATATTCAGAAAATTAAAGGACGAAAAATACACCTTCATTGGTACTCCTTCATACGCACCCCCTGAATTGTGGGATCCGGATAAGTACGGAATTCCAGATGAGAGAAGCGACGTTTACGAAGTGGGTACGACTTTTTACAGAGTGATAGCAAAGCAGGTACCATTCCACAGGAAAAGCGAGGTGCTGAATGGAGACATAAATCCATTCCCAAAAAGCGTACCGGAATACGTTAGAAAAATAATTCTTAAGGCGATAAATCCAAAAAAGGAGCTGAGGTATCAGAGCACCGAAGAGATGTACAAAGATGTGCAGTACTGGCTCCAGAGGAACAAAGTATTGTGGAGAGGGATGTACAAGATAAAATTCAAGAAGGTTCTTCAAGTAAATTCCTCCCACGGCATAAATTTTATAGCCGACCCTCCCGATATGAGAAAAAGCAAGATAAACCGTGTTCCCTTTGGATTTATTACTGAGGTGGGAAAGGAGAAAAATATGGTTCTCAGAATAGAAGGGAAAAAAATAAAGGCATATAAAGATGGAGTTTTCATAAGATATGGAATCAAGAAAAAAGTGCCTATGAATACCACAGCCACCGTGTATCAGGGAACTACCATTTTCTACAAGAAGGAAGAAATTGGAAGGCTGGATTTCGGATACAGAAACGTTGTTTACGTAGATTTCATATCACTGAGTGAGGAGGTTGGGAAGAAATACTTCGAGTTCCTGAACTTTTTGAAGGAGAAAAACGTAAAATTCAAAATGAAGAGGGGAAAAGATAAGTTGAATCTCATAGCCCATAAAGTGCTTATAAAGGGAGAGGTACCGGACGACATGCTGGATGCCGTGGTGAAAATAGACAGCAGAAGGCTCCATTTCCGGCTCGTGAAGGAAGCTCCCTTGGATTCGGATATTCAAATTTACGATTCGTCTGGAACCAGCATGGATATATTAAAAGACGCTTTGAGGTGTGAAATATGAGAATAAGAACGTACGGCATTAGTGACGTGGGCCAGAGAAGGAGAAACAACGAAGATGCCTACCTCATAAACCGCATAGAGATATACAAGGATGGAAAAAGAAGAATATTTTACGTTTTAGCCGTGGCCGACGGTATGGGCGGGCATGAGGCAGGGGAGGTCGCAAGTGGAATGGCGGTGGATAGATTGACTGCAGCCCCGCTTACCTATCTGGCGGGGGACGTGGAAGGAATTAGAAAAATCATCGAGTTCGTGAATAAGAAAGTACACGAGAGGTCTCAAAAGATGGGTAAGAAAATGGGTACCACTCTGGTTGCAGCTCTTATAGAGGATAACAAAGGGTACATATTCAACGTTGGAGATAGCCGCGCTTACCTGTTCCGCAATGGAAAATTGAGGCAGCTTACTAAGGACCATTCCGTTGTCCAAGAACTTTTAGATAAGGGGCTCATAACTAAAGAAGAAGCAAAGACCCATCCCGACAGGCACGTGATAACTATGGCAATCGGCACAAAGGATCATGTTCACCCCGATACTTACTCCATTTACTTTGACAAAGGCGACATCTTATTGCTCTGTTCTGACGGTGTCACGGACATGGTGAGCGACGAAGAACTGGAAGAAATACTCACAAATAACACGAGATTAAGCACAATAGGCGGGGAAATCGTGAAGAGAGCAAATGCCAACGGAGGAAAGGATAATATAACCGTCGTATTAGCAGCATTCTGAAAAATTTTTTATCTCTGTTTTCATTGTATTGGTGTGATACTCCCCTGCAATAAAAGCTCGGTGGAAATAGTGGAAGAATACGCAAAAGAGGAGCCGGTGATTATCCCAACGGACACGCTCTACGGATTGGCAATGAGTATATACGGGAATATCGAAAAAATATACACCCTGAAAAAAAGAAATCTGGAAAAAAAGATTCCCATCGGAGTCTATGATTTGGATATGATTGAAAAAATCGCCGTGGTGGATGATATTGCTCGAAACCTCATTGAAGAGTTCATGCCTGGGGCATTGACCATAATTCTCGAGAGCAAAATTCCAGAAATCACAGGGCCAACGGTGGGCGTTAGAATTCCCAATCACGAGATCCCACGGGAACTCGCGAGGAGGATTGGCCCAATTACCCTAACCAGCGCCAACATATCAGGGGAAAAAAATCCGCGAAGAATCGAAGACACAATGAAATTGGACGTGAAATACAGAATCGATTGCGGCGAGCTCTCAGGGAAGCCATCCACGATAATAAGTTTGGTAGATGGAATTAAATTAATAAGAGAGGGTGCCATACCCTTTTCGGCAATCCTAAAAATTGCGAGGCGATGATAATGGATCTTAAAAAGTACATTGAAGCTGGAAAAATAGGCAAAGAAGCGCGGGAGCTGGGCGCAGAGCTCATAAAAGAGGGAGTCAGTTATTACGAAGTTGCGCAAAAAATCGAGAAATACATAATGGACGCGGGAGCTCTTCCTGCATTTCCAGTTAATCTTTCTCCGAATCACATAGCTGCACATTACTCCCCCATTAAAAACGACGGGATGGTTTTCAAAAGGGGAGACCTAATTAAATTGGACCTAGGGGCGCATATAGACGGCTACATATCCGACACCGCCGTGACCGTTGAGGTGGGCACTAATAAATGGGAAGAGCTAATAGAAGCTTCGAGGATGGCTCTGAAAAGAGCAATAAAGACCCTCAGGCCGGGTGTAGAAGTGAGGGAAATAGGAATGGCCATCGAGGAAGAAATAAAGATGCGGGGCTTCAATCCCATTTACAATCTCACGGGTCATGGATTGGCAAGGTACGATTTGCACCATGCCATAAGCATTCCCAACTACAACGATGGTTCTAAAATCGTTCTCAAGCCGGATATGGCCTTTGCAATAGAGCCCTTCGCCACCAACGGAAGGGGATACGTAAAGAACGGAAAGGGGGGTAATATTTACATGTTCGTGAACACGAGAAAAATTGACGGAATCTACAAGGACATGTTC
>JALWEL010000090.1 GCA_027014065.1 DHVE2 group archaeon | reverse complement strand
ATAATTGTAAGCGGCGCCGCTGGTTATTATTCCTATCTTTCCGCCGTGGAGCTCAATTCGATTGATCGGAGAATTGTTAACCTCTTTTTTCACCTTCTCAATCTTCTCCAAAAGCTCTTTGTGCATTCTTCTGGAATTCTCGGGCACGGGAACGTACTTGTTGGGGTCTTTTTTGAAATAGCCTTTTCCCCTTCTCTTTCCCAATTCTCCGTACTCGACGATTCCCCTTGCGTGATTTACCCTTGTGGTTGTCCTGAACAGCACGGGAAGGTGGTATTTTTCCGAGATTTCGAATGCGTACTTTATGAAGTCCTTCATCTCTTGGGGAGATGAGGGCTCAATCATGGGTATGTTCGCTAGTTCCGAATAATAGCGATTATCCTGCTCGTTCTGGCTGCTGTGCATGCTCGGATCATCTGCGGTGAGAACAACCAAACCTCCATTGGTTCCTATGTATGCAGTGGTCATGAATGCGTCTGCAGCAACGTTAAGGCCAACATGCTTGAAGAAGACCAAAGAACGTAATCCGGAAGCTGCGGCCGCTGCGCTGGTCTCCATCGCAACCTTCTCGTTTGTGGAGAACTCAAAATACATTCCCGCTTTCTTCGCTATGTAGAACAGCACATTGCCAATCTCGCTTGAAGGAGTCCCTGGATACGTGCTTGCGAAATCCACTCCCGCTTCCAGTGCGCCTCGCACCACAGCCTCATTTCCCAGGAGGAATTCCTTCTTTCCCTTCTCGTCGGTCAGTATGTTTGCGTATTTCATTCACTCCTCCTCCTGCGAGCAGCGTTCTTTTTTAAGGAGAGCTTTCCAGTTCTCATCTACATGCCTCTGAATCTTCTCGATTTCTTCCTCCGTCAGATGCCTGAACCTTCCCTGCAACCTGAGATACTCCTTCACGGGCTTTGGATTCTTCGGCTTTATCGAGATTTTGTATTTTCCATCTATGACTTCGTAAAGCGGGAACACGTTGGTCTGCACTGCTAACCTCGAAATTTCCACGGTTTTATCAGGGGCATGTCTCCATCCGGTGGGGCATGGGGATAGAATCTGGAAGAACTTGGGACCTTTGATTTCCTTTGCCCTCTTCAGCTTTGCAATCATGTCTTCAGGATATGCAATTGTGGCGGTTGCCACGTACGGAATATGGTGTGCCACCATTATTTCGGCGACGCTCTTCTTCGGCTCCCACTTGTACATCCTCTTCTTTCCTCCGGGAGTTGTTGTTGTCCACGCGCCCATGGGCGTTGAGCCAGATCTCTGAATTCCGGTGTTCATGTAAGCTTCGTTGTCGTACATGATGTAGAATACGTTGTGTCCTCTTTCCATGGCCGCGCTCAGAGCTTGAAGACCTATATCAGCGGTTCCTCCGTCTCCTGCGAATCCCACAACATTAACATCCTCTTTGCCCATTGCATCCAACGCTTCGCGTATCCCCGAGATGGCAGCCCCTGTGACCTCGAATGCCGTGTAAAGAAGGGGCACATCTAGGGTGCGATGGGGATACACTCCGGGAATGACTGCCCAGCAGCATGCGGGAATCGAAAGTATCGTGTTCTTTCCCAATGCTTTCAGCACGTATCGCATTGCGATTGTTGCACCGCAGCCCAAGCACGCGGTGTGCCCAGAAAGCATGTGCTCCTCTTCGGGTATCGTTAATTTCTTCATTATGACCACCTCTCGTCACCTTGAAGTCCGACCCATTCAATTTCCTTATCAGCCACGCCCTCTTTCGCGATGTGTAGCATATCTAAGAATACTTTTCTAAGAATGGCCGGTGTTATGTCCCTTCCGCCGAGACCCATAACGTAGTTCTTCACCGGAATATCAGTATGATTGTATAGCACAGATTTAGTCTCCGCGAACAGGTCTGCGCCTGGGCCGAACGAATAACTTCTGTCCACTACTCCAATCATATTTGTCTTCTTCGCTAATCTCCTGACTTCTTCCGCTGGGAACGGACGGAAATAGCGCAATCTCGCCACACCAACTTTATACCCTTCGCTGCGCATGGAATCTACAACATCCTTCGCCGTTGAACCTATAGTTCCCAAAACGAACATAATAGCATCCGCGTCCTCGGTGCGATATTCTTCGATGAACGGCGAGTAATTCCTATTGAATGTTTCGTTGAACTCTTCCACAACTTTCTTTATCTCCTTCTTCGCTTCTTCCATCGCTAGAGCCATCTTGTAGCGGAACTCCATGTATGGTCCCTCTGGCATAATCAGAGACCCAAAGCCAGCGGGTTCCTCGGGATCTAATTTGAAAGCAGGATTGTATTCTCCTATGAAATCGTCCACCTTCTTCTGCTCGGGAACATCCACACCTTCCGATGTGTGTGAGAGTATGAATGCGTCTTCGATAACCATTGTGGGAAGGAGAATATTGTGCTTCTCAGCAATCTTGTAGGACATAATTATGGAATCTAACACTTCCTGATTGTTCTGGGTGTATACCTGAATCCATCCGCTATCGCGCTCGGCCATTGTGTCCAGCTGGTCGGTCCACACACTCCACGGCGGTGCCATGGCTCGATTTACGACGCTCATCACGATGGGCAATCTTGCGCCTGAGGCCCATATTAGAACTTCGTGCATGAGCGCTAATCCATGTGCACTCGTAGCCGTATAAGTTCTAACTCCAGTGTTTTGAGCGGCTATGCACGCCGCCATGGCGGAATGCTCACTCTCAACCCTAATGTACCTTGCGTCCATCTCTCCATTCGCTATGAACGAAGCGATTGTTTCTATTATGCTCGTTTGAGGGGTAATGGGATAAGCCGCGATAACTTTTGGTCTTGAAAGTCTAGCGCCCCATGCCGCGCTCTCGTTGCCCGTGAGAATCATCTTCATTCTTCATCACCCCTGAAGTTCTCCTCCAAAACTAATTCGATTGCATTTACTGGGCACTCATTCGCACAGATACCGCAGCCCTTGCAGAAATCGTAATTTATCTCGACGGTATCAAACTTGCTCAGGGCTTCTTTCGGAGATTCGTGTGCTTCCGGCGGAGCGAAGTGAATCGCCGCGTCCGGGCAGAATTTCCAGCATATATAGCAGCGAATGCATTTTTCGTAATGAATCACGGGCCTGAATGTTCTCCATCCACCCGTTTTGTTTTCGGTGCTTGGTACCTTTGCTATAGGTGTTGGATCTTCGGGTAAATTTACGGACATTTAATCACCTCCCATGATTACACTTTCGTAAGCGTCCTTTGCCGCTTGGGCATTTTCCTCCTGCTTTGCAGGTGCAGCCTGCCTTATTGCATCCATAACAGTTTCTATCTTCACCAGCCCGCTGACCTTTGCGAACGCACCTAAAATTGCGGTATTCACTATGGGCGCCGCTTGAGAGCCGAGACGATGCTTAATTGCAATTGACGTAGCATCGACGGTTGCGATGTTCTTGAAATTCAACTTTTTCCTCATTTCTTCTGGCTTTTTCATGGTGTTCACAATTACGTACCCATCTTCTTTGATTCCCTTCAACACGTTCACGGCACTGAGCAGTGAAGGGTCGAGAACAATTACAAAGTTTGGCTCGTAAATCTGGTACTTCGCTCGTATGGGTTTCTCGTCCATGCGTGTGAAGGCCGTGACAGGAGCGCCCCTGCGCTCCACTCCGTAGTACGGGAACGCTGACACGTACTTACCTTCCATGAAAAACGCCTTGGCCAGGATCTTTGAGGCTATAACCGAACCCTGACCTCCTCTTCCATGAAAACGGATTTCTATCATTCTATCACCACGGGATAATTGCATTATGGTATTTATTGGCTTCTCCTAATCAAAAAATATATAAATTTTTCACGATTATTCTAACTTGCCGCCGCAGATTGTCCAGCACTTGCGGTTGGAGCCGCATGCTTCCTCAATGTCTTTGCTCCA
>JALWEL010000089.1 GCA_027014065.1 DHVE2 group archaeon | reverse complement strand
GACAATGAAAGAGGAACGCATAGATCTGAGTAAAGTAAAAAAGAAATGCAAATGGACATGCTGCTGTCCCATTGTGAGATTTTACGAGGAAGGGAGATTAGAAAGATATTGGGTTGAGCATTATTGTTTGGGCGACTGGAAGAATTGCGTGAGATATCAGATGGAAGAGATGGGAGAGTATCACGAGGATTGCATGCTTCCGGATGGCACAATACGCGAAGAGCTGTGCGATTAATTTCCTTTGATAATTTCTTTCAATTTTCCAATTTCTACCGTTCTCTGCTCCCCGCTCTCCATGTCCTTCACCACGACCTTTCCCTCGCGCACTTCCTCGCCCACGATTATCGCATATTTCGCGTTTATGCGGTTTGCGTACTTCAACTGTTTTCCGAGAGAGCGCCCGGTGAGGTCGATATCAACGCGAAATCCCTCTTTTCTCAGATTCATAGCGATTTGAGTTGCTTCTTTTCTGAATCCCGGGACTATGGCCACGAAGACATCCACTTCCATGCGCTCTTCGGGCCAAACACCCTCTCTCTTCATAATTAATTCAAGAACCGCATCTCCCATGCCGAAGCCCACGGCGGGTGTGTGCTCCCCGCCGAACAGTTCAACGACGTTATCGTACCTTCCACCGCCCAGAATGGCGCGGAATTCACCCTTCGCGTCATGCGCCTCAAACACAATACCAGAGTAATACGCGAGACCGCGAACAATTGAGAGATCAAGCGTGATTTTCTTCCCGTACCCGTCAAGCAATTCCTGTAACTTGAGAAGAATTTCTCCCCGTGATGATTCGCCTATTTTTGAAATTACATCTTCCACGGAGCCTTTTACATTCAAAACATCGATGATTTTCTCAGCAGCATCTCCAGCAGCGCTTTGCAAATTCACCATGAAGACATCTTCGGGAATCTTGTCCTTTTTGTCAATCACTCTGAATGTTTCTTCTACTCGGGAGACTCCAAATTTCTTAAAAAGCTCTTCCATCAGAATTCTATCGCTCACCCGCATCACGTATTTTCCTTCAAGGCCAAGGGAATCTAAAATTTCCATAGCAAGCGCGAGGATCTCCGCATCCGCCTCGATTCCCGCTATGCCGAATATGTCGGCGTTGAATTGATAGAATTCGCGCAATCTTCCACTCTGCGGCTCCTCGTAGCGCCACATCTTCGGGAATGAGAACCACTTCACCGGCTTAACTAAATCTTTGCGAGAGGCGAGCATTCTGGCCACCGTCGGTGTCAATTCTGGAATGAGTGTGATTTTCCTGCCCCCTTTATCAACGAAGCTGAAGGTCTGCTTCACGATTTCATCTCCGCTCTTCACGCGAAAAAGATCTAAGAGCTCAACGCTCGGCGCATCAATTTCGTGGAACCCAAAACACCTTGCCACATTGTTGATTTTGTCGAACACTATCCTCCGGGCGCGCATCTTCTCAGGGTATATGTCGCGGAATCCCTTGAGCTTCTGATACATAGTGGAATGATTGCGTGGAGTTATAAAAAATTATGCCCATCTGCCACATTAAAAAGCGTAAATATCCAAATTTAAAGATGATGAGAATATTTTTATATTCTCTGGTAATATCCCTTTTGAAGGTGTAATAAATGCTCTCTATGGTGGGTGGTGTTAAGGGCATAGTGATGCTCTTTGGCCTGATGCTTGTGGTGACAGGCGCCTATACATTTTCTCATTATACACCGGTGACCAACTCACACCCTATTGGCAAGGTTCTTTTCGACTTCACCAAGGAGGAAGACGCGGGCAACGCGGATTGGCGCATCGATGGTGCGTACTCACATTTTGCTAATGCACTTAGAGGTGCGGGATTCACTGTAGATTCTTTGGGTTCAGGGCACGGAACGATAACTTCTGCGGAGCTGCAGGGTTACGATGTTTTAGTTATTCCTGAACCACAGGATTCTTTCTCTTCCTCGGAGAAAAATGCAATATTGAATTTCGTTAGCAACGGAGGAGGTTTGATATACATCTCGGATCATCATGGCTCTGACAGAAACCACAATGGGTATTCCTCTTGGGATATATGGAACAACAATCTTAATTTTGACTCGGTGTTTGGAATAAATCTCCTATCTAAAGAGGCAGGAACCAGCGGGAACAAGATTACGGATATTCAACATGTTCCGATTCTCATGGACAATGTCTCTTCCTTTGGAATATGGGCCGGAACCACCATGCACGTGAGCGGAAACGCAAAAGCGGTGGCATATCAAACAATTGGTGGAAGCAAGTACGCTGTTCTCGCGTATTCCACATACGGTAATGGCCGTGTAATCGTGTATGGGGATTCCTCCACCTTCGACGATGGCACCCCCGATTCTCAGAATCATGGAGATCACCTTTACAACGAGTGGAGCAAATACGACGATTCCACACTGGCTGTTGATATGGTGAAGTGGGCCGCGGGAATGGGATCTTCCAACGGAGGATCTTCTGATAATACTCCTCCAGTGACGCCCACTAATTTAAATGCCGTGGCGGGAGACAAATATGTTAAGCTAACTTGGGAAGAAAACACGGTGCAGAACTCATCGTGGACTTACGCCACGAGCGCACCCTTCGACGGGGGCTATGGGGAGTGCATCGTGGGCGATTCTCATTACATATATGTGCTTCGGCAGAGGGATGATAACTATGTGCCTCAATTTTATCGCTACGATCCCTCTTCAAACACTTGGACGGATTTGAGCTCTTCCCTGCCAAATATAAACTTCCAGAACGGCGTGGCCATGGCCTATGATTATTCCTCATCAATTTACGTTCTTGCCGGCGGGTCTTACAGGAGCAACGAGGATAGGGTTTATTTCTACCGGTACGACATATCTTCCAACACATGGACCCGGCTCGCTGACGCGCCCCACGTTGAGGGTCCGGGGGATGCTATTGTTTATTCAGGATACGACCATATGGTTTACGCGTTTTTGGGGCGGGCACACTATCTTGGTTCATACAACCCGGGTACGTATAGTATATTTGCCAGATACGACCCATCTACGAACACATGGAAAAAGCTATCTTTCCCGTCATGGTGGCCCGATGGGGGAACAGACGATGGAGCTTCCCTTGCTTGGACTGGAGGTAAATACATATTCGGACTCGAGGGTGAATTCTACGAGAATTCTCCGCTTAGGGGATTCGCCAGATACGACATAACCACGGACCAGTGGGTGAAAATGGCAGATATTCCAACACAAGATGGTGTTGGAGACGGGGGCTCCCTGCTCTGGCTCGGTCATTATGATTCTTCGCTCAGCGATGTGATATTCGCTTTGGATGGCAACGGCTGCAACGAAACCCCCGGTTACAATTTCTCCGAGTACCACATTTCAACAAATACGTGGACATCTCTTCCATCCATGCCTTATCCAGTTGGAGATTACGTTGGAAACCGCTTGGCCTATGCTGATGGGAGAATTTATTACTGGCAGGGCACGCCGCCCTCTTGGGCCGGCGGAGGAAAGAGGATGTACTATTTCACCCCAACTCATGGGGGAAATGTGGAGCATTTCAAGATATATCGAGGAACGAGCAGCAGAGGTGAGACTTATTTGACGGAAGTTTCCGGAGGAACATTCTCGTACACTGATCATTCCGTTACAAACGGAGTCACGTACTACTATTATGTGACCGCCGTTAATTCCGCAGGAGAAAGCGGAAAGAGCAACGAAGTGAGCGCAACACCACATGTGAACACACCGATCAACAAGATTCTTTTGGTGGATGGAGATGGAGGAAAAGATTATCAGAGCTATTTCACGCAGGCGTTGAATGACGCCGGATTTTCTTATGATGTATGGGATACGACATCTAAAGGGGTTCCTAGTGTCGGTGATCTGGAAAATTACAGGGTGGTTATATGGACCACCGGGTCCATGTGG
>JALWEL010000088.1 GCA_027014065.1 DHVE2 group archaeon | reverse complement strand
TGAGGTTCCATATGGCTACTGAAGAGGAGATAAAAAAGGGAAAAACCACGGATATATACTTCCGCAGAACAAGGGAAATTCTGGAAAAATTAAGCATCGAAAAGAAAGTTTACGCCGAATTTACGGTTATGAATCCCCCCTATCCATGGGTGGTTTTCACAGGATTAGACGAAGTTCTGCATCTCATGGAAGGAAAGAGTGTGAACATCTATGCCCTTCCGGAGGGAACAATATTCACTCCCCGGGATTATCACGGTTATCCCGTGCCGGTTATGGCCATAGAAGGGGATTACAAGGAATTTGCAGTTTACGAAACCCCCATCCTGGGCTTTATCTGTCAGGCATCGGGTATTGCCACGAAATCTGCCAGAATTAAATTGGCCGCAGGGGATAAACCCGTTCTTTCCTTCGGTGTAAGAAGAATGCACCCTGCCATATCCCCGATGATTGACCGTGCCTCATACATAGGTGGATGCGATGGAGTATCAAGCATCTTGGGAGGAGAGCATATAGGGAAGAAGCCAAGCGGTACAATGCCCCACGCATTAATTTTAACTTTGGGTGAGGAGGAGGCGTGGAAGAACTTCGACGAATTCGTATCAAAGGATGTCCCCAGAATAGCCCTAATTGATACCTTTGGAGATGAAAAGTTTGAGGCCATAAAGGCCGCGGAGGTTATTAAAGATTTGAAATCCATTCGCCTTGACACACCCTCCTCCCGCAGAGGGAATTTTCGGGATATAGTTCTGGAAGTCCGCTGGGAATTAGATATAAGAGGCCATAAAAACGTGGGCATATTCGTATCCGGCGGGCTAAACGAGGAAAACGTCAGAAATCTGCGAGATATCGTAGATGGTTTCGGAGTGGGTACATCGATCAGCAACGCTAAAACCATTGACTACGCCATGGATATTGTCGAGGTCGAAGGAGAGCCTCGGGCGAAGAAGGGAAAATTCAGCGGGAGAAAAAGGGTTTTTAGATGCAAAAAATGCGGAAAGTACATGGTAACCTATCGGGATGATGTTGATAAATGCCCCATTTGTGGAGGAGAAGTGAGCGAAATACTAAAGCCCGTGATGATAAACGGCGAGATAGTTGGTGAGTATCCAAGCGAGGAGGATATAAGAGATTACGTTTTGAAGCAGTTAAGGGATTACTATGCTGATTCTGACGGGATTTGAGCCATTCGGGAAATACGCAACGAATCCTTCATGGGAAGCAATCAAAAATTTTGAAGGTGCAGAAAAATTCGAAATTCCCGTTACGTTTAAAGATGCCAGGCGCTGGGGAGAGAGAATTGCAAACATAAATCCCGATTTCGTGATAGCAACAGGATTGAGTCCATCTACGAGAAAGATCAAGGTGGAAGCTCTGGCTGTGAATGTTATGCACTCCGAAATTCCTGATAACGATGGCTATGCACCAAATAACGAGAAAATATACAAAGATGGAGAGGGCTGCATATTCACAAAGTTACCATACTATAAACTGGTAGATTTTCTAAACGACAACGGCATTCCCGCCAGGATTTCGTTTTCTGCAGGAACCTACGTGTGTAACACGCTGTACTATTCGCTGCTCCACAATGTTGGAGAGGATAAAGTTATTTTCATTCATGTGCCTCCCACGAAGGACATCACGAGAAACTGTAAATGTTGCTGGACACTTGAAGAAATAAAAAATGCCGTGGAAAAAACCGTAGAGTTTATTTCCCGCCTCTCCTCTCCTTAGCCTTGGGGCGAAGACCTTTGTACCCGCACCTCCTGCAACGGGTTGCGTTTGGCGGATTTCGAGCATGGCATTTCATACAGATTTTTTTGTTAAGTAATCTATCAACCGCTTCCTGGAATGTCATAATTGGGGGATACCCTTTTATTATTTAACCCTTGCGAGAAAAAATAGGAAAAATTTATTTAAAGTCCAAGCAATAATGCTGCGTGCGTGGATACGATGTGGCAGTTGTTGGAGCGGGACCTGTGGGAAATTATATAGCCAGGCAGCTATCCGCCGCAGGATACGGTGTGGTGGTATTCGAAGAGCATGGTGACATAGGAAATCCTTCTCACTGTGGCGGATTACTGTCTTACCATGTGGAAGAGATTGTGGGTAAAATAGGCTTTTTACACTATGCAAAGAGAGCTAAAATCCATGCCCCAGACGGTAGCACACTTGAAATAGGAAACGATGAAAACAGAGCATATGTTGTCAGCAGGGTCGAATTCGACAGAGAACTGGCCAGAATGGCAATTAACAAAGGTGCGGATATACATTTGAAGGAGAGAGTGCGGATAATTGATAATGGAAAAATAGTCACAAATGCGGGAGAATACAGAGCAGGGATTATCGTGGGGGCGGACGGCATAAACAGCGTAGTCAGAAAGGCAATTGGTGCAAGATTGCCTGATATCTTGGGTGCGGCACAGGCCATGGTTAAGTATCGTAGCGATGTTGTGGAGAGAGTCGAAATATTCCTGGGAAAGAATGTAGCTCCCGGATTCTTCGGATGGATTATCCCCTACGACGAAAATTTTGCCAAGGTGGGTGTGGCATCTTACGAAAAGAGCTATTGGTATCTCAAGAGCCTTCTCAGAAAATTGAATTTAAAACCTCTTGCTTTGCAGTTCGGAGGAATACCCATAGGCTTTGCATCCAGGAGTCAGTGGAAGAATATGATTATCGTTGGTGATGCGGCAGGTCAGGTTAAGGCGACTTCAGGTGGTGGAATTTACACTGGATTAAGAAGTGCAAGATGTGCAGTTGAATCCATTGATAGTTATTTAGCGGGAATGAATGCAGATCTTAGTGGATACGAATCATGCTGGAAGGGTACCATAGGAAAGGAACTCAAAAAGGCGCTGTATCTTCACAGAATTTACAGAAAGATGCGAGATGAGGATTTCGTAAAAATTGTGAGAGTTTTGAACGATCCGGACACTATTAAAATAATAAATGAATACGGAGATATAGACTATCCCTCACGGGTTGTTTGGAAGGTGATAAGAAAAAAACCCTCCATCCTGAAAAATTTAGGGATTATTCTGAAACTCAGTACTCTTGCATAACGCTATCGTAAACGTTTTTGAGCATTTCATCATTCACATGAGTGTATATCTGCGTGGTTGCAACGCTGCTGTGCCCCAGAAACTGCTGTATATACCTTATATCCACACCCCTTTTGAGAAGGGTCGTGGCAAGAGTATGCCTCAAAACATGAGGGGTTACATTTTTCTTTATTCCAGCCATTTGAGCGTATTTTCTCACTACGCGAAATACCTGCACCCTGCTTATTTTTTCACCTTTTTTAGATGCAAAGAGGTAGATGAGATCATCTTCCCGGGTAAGAAGAGAATTCTCGATTGCTTCCGCAGCCTTCTCGCTTATTACCACAATACGATCCTTGTCCCCTTTTCCAGAATTGACGTAAACTACTCTCTCTCCCAAATCCACGTCCTCGACTCGAAGATTGCAAAGCTCGCTAACTCTCAACCCAGAATAAGCTAAAAGAGACAAAATTGCATAGTCACGGGAATTGTTCTGGGCAGCGTGAAGCAATTTTTTCACCTCCTCTTCCGTAAGGTATTTTGGTATGGACTTGGGTCTCTTGGGAGGTTTGAGAGATTTAGCTATATCCAATCCCTTGTACCTGAAAAAGGAGGATATGGCCTTGATCGCAAGATACAGGGAATTTTTGGAGTATCTCTTCTTTGTTGAGAGATATATCTTGTATTTGTTCAGGTCCCCCGTTGTTATATCCTCGACCCTCTTCCCTATATGAATGAGCATCGCCCTGACAATCCTTGAATACTGATCAACGGTATTCTTACTTTTTTTCTCTCCTTCCAAATAATTTTTATATTTTTCGACTTCCCCCTCAACATACTTCTTGAAATTTTTGTCTGTCATCTGTCAGATATATGAATGCAACTATT
>JALWEL010000087.1 GCA_027014065.1 DHVE2 group archaeon | reverse complement strand
TGCGCCGTGCCTTATTATTCCTCCGTGCTCCTGCGCCACGCCGGGCATGTACCCGGGCACATCCTCTAGGGTGATTATTGGAATATTGAATGAATCGCAGAATCTAACAAACCTCGCCGCTTTATCGCTTGCATCGATATCGAGCACTCCTGCGTAAACCTTGGGCTGATTAGCTACGATGCCCACCGTTTTTCCGTAGAGCCTCGCGAAGCCCACAACTATGTTTTGCGCAAAATAGGGATGAATTTCGAAAAATGAGCCACGGTCGAATATTCTCTCTATAACGTCTTTCACATCGTACGATTTCTTGGGATCGTCGGGGATTATATCGTCCAGGGAATAATCCATTCGATCAGGTGGATCATCGCTCTCCACCACGGGAGGATCTTCCATGTTGTTCTGCGGCAAATAATCTAAGAGTTCTCGAACTAAAAGAAGTGCATCCTCGTCATCATTCGCTATTAAATGCGCGTTTCCGCTCTTGCTGTTGTGAACCATCGCTCCCCCGAGGCCTTCGAAGTCTATCTCCTCTCCCGTCACCGCCTTAATAACCTGCGGGCCGGTGATGAACATGTGCGCAGTCTTATCCACCATTATCACGAAATCCATTATTGCGGGAGAGTACACGGCTCCACCGGCGCTGGGGCCCATTATGACGGCGATTTGCGGAATGACACCGCTGGAAATGGTGTTGCGGAAGAAGATCTCCCCGTAGCCTTTGAGGGAATCCACACCCTCCTGAATTCTCGCACCTCCGGAATCGTTTAGGCCAATTATTGGTGCCCCATTCTTAAGCGCTAAATCCATGACCTGCGTTATCTTCTGGGCTTGCATCTCTCCCAACGAGCCTCCTAAAACGGTGAAATCCTGAGCATAGACGAAAACTAAGCGGCCGTTTATGGTTCCATATCCTGTCACCACGCCATCTCCCGGAAATCTCTTCTTCTCCATTCCGAAATCTGTGGCGCGGGATTCTGCGAAGGTTCCTATCTCAACGAATGTTCCCTCGTCCAAGAGTTTTTCAATTCTCTCCCTCGCAGTGAGTTTTCCCTTTTCGTGCTGCTTCTTTATCCTCTCTTCTCCGCCGCCTTCCAGCGCTTTTTTCCTCTTTTCTTCCAGCATAATCATCACCTTTAACTATTGCCGAACTGCTATTCGTTGATTGAAATGAGGTATATTATGGTTTCCCATCATACCACCGTAGGGGCACGATATTCGCCAAACACGTCCTTCATTGCGGAGACTATCTCGCCCAAGGTGGCTCTGTGTTTCACTGCTTCGTAAATGCTTGGCACTATATTGTTTTTATTATCCTCTTCCTTTTCCGCCATTTTTCTTATATTTTCGAGAACTTCCTCTATTTTTTTCGCATCCCTCCCTTCTTTTATTCTCTTCAACTTTTCAATCTGGCGCCGCTCCACATCTTCTCTTATTCTCATAATCTCTATCTTCATTTCCTCGTCTTCGATGAATTTGTTCACTCCAACCACGATTTTTTCTTTTTTCTCAATCTCCATCTGCATCTTGTATGAAGAATCTGCAATTTCCCTCTGCACGTAACCGGATTCGATAGCCCTGCACATTCCTCCGAGGGATTCGATTTTATCCAAATAATTCCATACCTTTTCCTCGATGGAGTCGGTGAGCCATTCAACGTAATAACTCCCGCCTAAGGGATCAATCGTATCAGCTACTCCGCTCTCGTATGCAATTATCTGCTGCGTCCTTAGGGCTATCTCCACCGCTTTTTTTGTGGGAAGCGCAAGTGCCTCATCGTAGGAGTTTGTGTGCAAGCTTTGAGTACCTCCTAAAACGGCGGCTAGAGCCTGAATGGTAACCCGTATGATATTGTTCAGGGGCTGCTGGGCGGTGAGCGTGGATCCCCCCGTTTGGGTGTGGAATCTCATCATGCACGATTTCGGATTCTCCGCTCCGAACTTATCGCGCATGACCTTTGCCCAGATTCTGCGAGCTGCCCTGAACTTTGCTATTTCCTCGAAGAAATTGTTGTGCGATGCGAAGAAGAAAGAGAGGCGTGGCGCAAATTTGTCCACATTGACCCCCCGTCTCTTTACCCATTTCACGTACTCGATTCCGTCCGCTATGGTGAACGCCACTTCCTGCACCGCGGTAGCTCCCGCTTCTCTAATATGGTACCCTGAAATGCTTATCGGATTCCACTTTGGCATGCGTTCGGAGCAGTAAATAATTGTGTCCGCAACCAATCTCATCGATGGCTTCGGAGGGAAAATGTACGTTCCCCTTGCGATGTACTCTTTTATGATGTCGTTTTGAATTGTGCCCCTCAGGGCATCCGCTTGAAAACCCCTCTCTTCGGCGACTATCTGATACATTGTTAGAAGAATTGCGGCGGTGGAGTTGATTGTCATGGAGGTGCTTATCTTGTCCAAGGGTATTCCTTCGAAGAGAACGTGCATGTCCTCTATGGTGTCTATGGCAACCCCTACCTTCCCTACCTCCCCTAACGCCATGGGGTCATCGGAATCGTAGCCCACCTGCGTGGGCAAGTCAAATGCCACGCTGAGCCCCATCTGCCCCTGCTGGAGAAGGAATTTGTATCTTCTGTTTGTTTCTTCAGCAGTTCCAAAGCCTGCGTACTGGCGCATGGTCCATAATCTTCCGCGGTACATTGTTGGATAAACTCCTCTCGTGTACGGGAACTCCCCCGGAAAACCTAGTTTTTCCATATAATCGCCTGTCACGTGTTCGGGGGTGTATATCCTCTCTATTTCCATACCGAAATCAAGAAGGAAGTTTTTTCGCTCTCCCTTTTTCTCCAGAAATTTTTTAAGCGTTGTGTTTTCCCATCTTTTTCTCTCCATTTTCACGTCCATATTTATTCCTCCACGAGCTCAAGGAGAATTTTTGCACTTTTCGGATGAATGAATGCAATCTTCTTTCCACCCGCACCTATTCTGGGTTCTGAGTCGATTAATCTCACACCTTTTTCTTTCAATTCTTCCATTGCATCTCTTATATTTTCCACCTTCAAGGCGAGGTGGTGCAATCCTTCCCCTCTCTTCTCTATAAACGAGGAAATGGGCGAATCATCGCTTAGAGGTTCCATAATCTCTATTCTTCTCTCACCCACATGCACTATGCCCACCTTCACCTTCTGCTCTTCCACAACCTCGAATTCTATTTCAAAGCCCATGGCTTTCCAGATTTTGCAACCCTCTTCTATATTTTTCACCGCCACGGCCACATGGTCTATGCCCTTAACTTTCATTTGAGAGCACCTCCCTCTTGAACTTCGTATAGAGATTTTCAATCGCCGTGTAGTAATCCATTCTGCAGGTTTCCACATCTTTCACCAATTCTTCGAAATATTCTGATTTTTTCAAAAATTCCAATGCAATTTCGGCAACGTGGTCCAGGAACATTGTGGTGAGAAGTCCCTTTATCTTTTCCTCATACCTGCAATTCTTTCGGGAGGAATGCTCTTTAAGCTTCTCCACCAGAGGCACCACGGATGAGCGATTGTAACCTATCGTTTTCACTATGGGTGGCTCCCAACCGTTTCTATTTTCTATATTTTCCTTCAGGTACGCTTCTACGAGCTCCGCGCCCTCTATATCGCTCTTGTTTATCACGTATATGTCCGCAACTTCCAGAATTCCCGCTTTCATCATCTGGATGTCGTCACCCATGTTGGGCATGAGAACTAAAACTGAGGTATGGCAAATGAAAGAGACTTCCACGGCAATTTGCCCGGTTCCAACGGTCTCCACAATTATGTAATCCATTCCTGCGAAGGCCATGAGTTTTATCACATCTTTCACTATTCTCGAAATTCCTTCCGGATTCTCGGCACAGCTCAAACTCCTTATGAAAACATGCGGGTCCGTGGCATGCCTCTGCATTCGCACACGATCTCCCAACAATGCGCCTCCGGTGTAAGGAGATCTTGGATCAACTAAAATTACGCCAACTTTCTTTCCCTCGGAGGTT
>JALWEL010000086.1 GCA_027014065.1 DHVE2 group archaeon | reverse complement strand
GTCCATAACAACCGAATGATTCCCTATGCTCGCTTCCAATTGCGACACGAATTGCAAATCTATGTCCGCGTTGTATCTTTTCTTGGTTTCGTTCTCGATTATTCCCTCCATTGAGCGCAAAATCTTGCTGTATGTGCTATCCGGTAAGAATGGAGTTCGAACGGTAGCCACCAATAGAATTCCCGGGTTCACACTCCCCCGAACGTAAATTTTGTAAACCACGTAGGGCAAAGTAGAATACACCTCGCTTTTAACTTCCTTGTAATTGGGCGTGTTGGCCGTTGCCGGCTGAACAGGGTATGTGAAAAAAGCCATGTATATTCCGAGGACGAGGAGATACGCGATTATTCCAGTTACGAGCTTCCTCTTATTCACAGGAACACCCCCGATAATAAAATAAAAGTTGCGATTGCAATAAAAAGCGAGCTTTTCACGATTTTCATCTTTTTCTTATTCACCGCGAAAGAATGCAGCGCACCAATTCCTATGATTATGAATGCAATGGGCATAACCAGATTCCCGGGATAGCCGAATGCCACACCAATTGCGGCGGATAAAGTGTAAATTCCGGCCAAAATTCCATAGTACTCATCCACTTCCTTCTCCCTGTAAACCCAGTATATGTTGTGAAGCAATATGGGGAGCGATGTAAGGGAGAGAATTACCACCGCGAAGTCCATGGTAATTACACATCATCAACTTACTTAAATTTTTTCTCCTCCTCTATGAGGAAAAATTTTATATGTGGAAAACATTCCGCACATGGTGATTAAAATGGCAGTGGGCTTTGTATTGATAAGCACAGCACCCGGTAAAGAGCATGAAGTTTACGAGAAATTGAAGGAATTGCCCGAAATAGTGGAGTTACATCCATTGTTCGGCGAGTTCGACCTGATTGCAAAGTTGGAAACCAAAGATTACAACGAACTGGGGAAAATAGTGGTTGAGAAAATAAGAATGGTTGACGGGGTTATAGACACAAAGACTCTCACGGGCATAAAGTTCTAAGGTGAGTTCAATGTTTGTATGGGACGCAATGAACGCAGCGGGAGTTTGGACTATCTTCTTCGAAGTTCTATTGCTTATGCTATCCCTCACTTTCTTCGTTCTGGGCATATTGACAGCGTACTTCGGAAGCGGTAAAAGCAGAGCAGCAGGGATTTCTTTGCTGATCGTGGGAATAATCATACCCATCATAATGTACTTCGTATGGTGGATGAATGAAGTGGGGCATTTCACCAACCAGCTTCTCCTGCCCGGACTCATATACGTGGGCGGGGCACTGATTGGTGTCGTCATAGGTTTTGTTGTGTTCCTCGGAATAATAATGAAAACCTAAATTTTTTATATCTTTTTTCTATAGGCCAGTATGGGAGTATGCATAATTTTAGGAAGCAAATCTGACTTAGGGAAAGCGGAAAAGGCTTTCGATGTTCTAAGAGAACTTTCTGTGGATTTCGACGTGCATGTGGCCTCGGCGCACCGCACCCCAGACTTAGTGGAGAAAATAGTGAAGGAAACGAAGCACGAAGTTTTTCTAATATTCGCAGGGCTCTCGGCGGCCCTTCCGGGTTTCGTGGCCGCGCTAACGGAGAAACCGGTTATTGGTGTTCCCCTTTCTAGCAACGTGCCATTCGATTCTCTACTCAGCATGGTGCAGATGCCGAAGGGAGTGCCAATCGCTGTTGTTGGCGTGGACAACGTGGTGAACGGAGCGCTCATGTGCGTGGAAATTTTAGCGGTGAAAAACGAAGTTCTGGTGGAAAAAATAAGGGAATACAGGAAAAAGATGAGGGAGAAAGTTATAAAGGATAACGAGGAGGTTCGAAAACATGTTCAATCCTGAGACATTCATAGAGGAAAAAGTTAAAGAATTACGGGAAGAAATAAAAGGAAAGGCCATAATCGCCTGCTCAGGCGGCGTGGATAGCACCGTGGCCGCGAAAATCGTTGAGATGGCAATCCATGAGAATCTCTTAGTGGTTTTCGTGGACACCGGATTCATGAGGAAGAACGAGGCGGAGAGAGTAGAAAAGATTTTCAAAAATTTAGGGTTCAACTACAGAATTTTAGATTCTAAGGAAGATTTCCTATCGGCGTTGAAAGGCATTGTGGATCCGGAGAAAAAAAGAAAAATAATCGGAGCGAAATTCATCGAAATATTCGAAAAAGTTGCGAAGGAGTTCGGAGCGGAGTATTTGGTTCAGGGAACCATAGCTCCAGACTGGATAGAGAGCGGAGGAGGTTTGAGAGATACAATTAAATCGCACCACAACGTCGGCGGTCTTCCGGAAGAGATGAATTTAAAATTAGTTGAGCCTCTGAGGGATCTTTACAAAGATGAGGTGCGAAAAATAGCTCGTTATTTGGGCATCGAAAACGCCGAGCGGCAGCCGTTCCCGGGTCCCGGGCTGGCCATAAGAATTTTAGGCGAAATAGACAATGAAAAACTGGAAATAGTGAGGGAGGCGAATGCCATCGTGGAAGAAGAGGTTGAAAATTTCTACGAATTCGATTCTAGACCATGGCAGTACTTCGCAGTTCTTTTGCCAATAAAGAGCGTTGGTGTCCACGGAGACAAGAGAGCCTACGGGTTCACAATCGCGATTCGCATGGTTGAGAGTTTAGACGGGATGACCGCTGCGTACTTCAAACCATCATACGAACTTTTGGATAGGATAGCAACGAGAATCACAACAGAGATTAAAAAAGTGAACCGCGTTGTGTACGATATAACCAACAAGCCGCCGGGGACTATCGAGTGGGAATAGACTCCAAGAACTCGATATACTTATCCAATTTTTCCCCTATTTCGCTGCTCTTTTTTATTTTGAAGGTGAGGTAAAGCGGGGTTAATCTGGCGCCCGGGGGCGATTTCACATCCTCCACATCCCTATTGTGTAGTATGCTCACCTTCACCTCCGGGCGAAAAGTGACAACCACATCGTGATTTCTGTAATTGAATTGAAGGTCTCCGTCTTTTTCCTTTGCGTTGAACATCTCTTTTATTTCTCTCTTCAATTTCTTCTTATCAGCGGTTAGATGGAATATGAGGTATATCAAAATCGCAAAGAAAACGAATATGGCCAGAAGAATGATGAGAGCTTCGTATGCAGGATCCATGGGCTCGCATGGCAAAGAATATATATGGTTTTTTCTATGCTCTTACGCCCACCAGCCATGCCCCTCCTGAGCAATGATGGAGGATCCACACGGTGGGCAAAATTTTAATAAAATTGTTTGTATGTGCTTTCGTGAAGAAGGTCACCGTGTTTGCGAAGCCGCAGGATTCTGAGAAAATCGAAAAAACTCTGGGAGAGTTCGTTTATTACCGAGAAATTGTCGAAGATGCGGTGAAATACGTTGCCTATGTTCCAGACGACCTCACAGATGAAATCGTGAATAAACTGAGAAACTCCGTAGATTTGCGATTCAAGGAGAGTTCAATCGCCGTCGAATCCCAAGATTTCGTTATATCTTCCGCACTGAAGAGAATGGACAAAAAGAAAAAAAGAGGGCGAGCACCTGTGGAAAAACTGATTTCCTCGGCAAAGAAGTACTCGCGCATCGATCCCCTTTATCTTCTTCTAACCACTATCGCAGGCCTCATCGCAATGACAGGCCTATTTTTGAACAACGTTGCAATAATAATCGGAGCCATGCTCCTCTCCCCTCTTTTAGGGCCAATATACAGCTTCGCAATAAACATCGCCGTGGGGCGCGCCGAGGATGCTGGAAGGAGCGTTGGAAACATACTCATTTCTCTCTTTTCCGTGATGCTCATATCATTCCTCCTCACATTCCTTTTATCCGTGTTTTTCCCTCTCCAACTCACCCCAGAAATCATTCTGAGATTCGACACGAATCCCATTTATTTGATTATGGCTTTTCTCTTAGGATTTGCCGCCGTTTTGGCTCTCTATAAAGGAATTTCAGAGAGCATTGCTGGCATTGCAATTGCCGCCGCGTTGTTGCCTCCG
>JALWEL010000085.1 GCA_027014065.1 DHVE2 group archaeon | reverse complement strand
TTCTATCATTAAATCATTAGTATCTGCAAAATTAAAAGGGTCCCATATTTCTATGCCACCCATATCTATGGCCCTATTTATTATCTCATTCATTGCATCTTTGAATTCATTTTTATTTTTGAAGAAAGTAGACGCCCAAAATGCTATTTTATCGCCATCTTTTGATTTAAGATACATGCTTATGCCCCAATTAAATCCATATATTGTTCCACGTGAGGCGGGAATTATCCCAATTTCCTTTATGTTTTCCCACCTCTCAGAAAATTTCAACTTTCTACCGATGGAGTACTCGATTCCATAGTCATTTATCCTTAATTTTTGCTCCTTCAATAACTTTAACGAAAGAAAAAGGGGGATTAACAGCAGAACAATGAAAGAATTGTATACCACTATAAAATAAGGGTCTTGCACATTCCAGTGAAAAACATTTGTAATTTCCACAAAAACCATTATAAAAATACCTGATAAAGATAGGCCCGCGTAGAAAAGGCCCCTATTCCTCTCATTCCCAGTGACTTCCATTTGATAGGTTATCTTTATCAATATATAAATGGATTGCGATTGGGGAAATCACTACATTACCTTAAAAAATAAAAAATTATTGGGAGAGGAAAACCTTGTACGCTAAGTACGAGCTCCAGAGGTCCATCTTTGATATGACCTCGTAGGGCGAGTGCATACTTATGACTCCGGGTCCCATGTCCACCACATCTAAGCCGTAGCGTGCGAAGAACTTCGCTATCGTGCCACCACCGCCCTCGTCAACCTTGCCAAGCTCTGCTATCTGATATGGAACTTTCTTCTTCTGGAACAAAGATAGAATTTCATGCATTAACTCGGCGGTTGCTTCGCTTGAGCCGTACTTTCCTCCGTGACCCGTGTACTTGGAAATCACCACTCCATATCCCGCTTTGGCTGCGTTCTGTATGTCGTGCACGCTCTTAAATATGGGGTTTATTGCGGCGCTCACGTCTGCGCTTATGGCTCTGGAATTGTAAAGCACGTCCAAGAATTCCGTGTGCGTGTAGTTTTTGTTAATGAGCGAATATGCCTTTTCTAAAACGTACTCTAAGAAATTGCTCTGGGCGCCCACGTTTCCGTCGCTCCCTATTTCCTCCTTGTCGTAGAAGAAGGAAATGGATGTGTAAGTTGGCTTTTTCACCTCCAATATGGCGCGGAACGACGCAAATGCGCATATGCGGTCATCATGCCCATAGGCTCCAATCAACCCTCGGTCAAATCCCACATCCCTCGGCTCGTCGGCGGGCACGATTTCCAAGTCCGCAGAATTGAAATCTTCCTCCACCATTCCGTATTTCTCGTTGAGATATTGTAGAACTTGAGTTTTGACCTTCTGCTTCACATCATCGTCTTTTATTGGGATATTCCCTACTACCAACTGCATCTCTTCGCCGCGAATTCCATCGAATAGCTTGCGGTCTCCCTGAGCCTTCCTGGCGAGGTGCGGAAGGAGATCTGGGATCACAAAAACAGGGTCTCCGGGGTTGTCACCAATTCTTATTTTTATTTTCTTTCCGGATTTTGTGTAAACTACCCCGTGAATTGCCAGAGGTCTCGATACCCACTGATACTTCTTTATTCCCCCGTAATAATGGGTCTTGAGAAGTGCTAAAGATGAATCCGAGTCTTCCCACAGGGGATTGGGCTTTAAGTCCACGCGGGGCGCGTCGATGTGCGACACAACCAAATCAAATCTGTCCTTTTTCTTTCCAACCACGCCTAGGGCGAGGCTCTTCCCACGATTCACGATGTAGAACTTATCGCCCTCTTTGAGCTCTTTGTACTTGGATATATCCTTAAATCCTTTTTTCTTCGCGATCTCCAAAAAATAATCCACGCTTTCCCTTTCTGTCTTAACCTCTTTCAAAAATTCCTTGTAGTCCTCGGCGAACTTCATCGCCTTATCTATATCTTTTTTCTCGAGAGTTACCCACATACTCTCTTTCTTCATGCTCAGTTTTTCTTCGATATTTTCTTTCTTTTTTGCCATTTGAATCACCTCCTTACAACTTTAAATGAAGCGTAACCTACCACTTCTTTCATCGGCTGCACGTCTCCGCTGGTGGCGTACTTTAAGAGTTCCACGTCTCCCCGGGTTGCAGTAAGCATGGCGGAAATGGGGCCGTACCCGCACATTGTGATGTTGTGGCGGTAAATCACGCGGTAAAGACCCTCTATATCCCTATCCTTTATCTTCTCTATTGCCATAGCGTCTTTCTTGTACGCAATCTTTTTCGATACGTAATGGGAGAAATCCGATGATGCGATTATAACCACATCTTTACCAGAGTTGCCTATGGCTTCTCTGATAATCTTTCCCAACTCGACTGCTATTGCCTCCTCCTGAACCATCATGGTTATGGGAACGATATGGATATCTTTATTGAAGAATTGCAAAAATGGAATTTGCACTTCTATGCTATGCTCGAAGCGATGTGCATCTGGGTCTATTGCAACTATATCCTTCGCTATTTCCTTCGCGAGATCTTTGTCTATTCTCGCAATTCCGTATGGAGTTTGGAAATCATCCAAAGTTGTAGCCACAGGCGAGCCCGTGCCATAGTGGTTGGGCCCTATTATCACGAAAGTCTCGGGATAACCATCTTTAGCCAATTCCCCGTAGAAATGCGCGGCTACCGGTCCAGAATAAACATAGCCAGCGTGGGGCACGATTCCCCCCTCGATTTTTCTCTCTCCTCCGATGTTCAATTCTGGGACGTATCCAGGACCGATGGGGTGCAAAAATAAATCGGGAATGAGGGCATCGAGCCCTTCCTTTGAAGAGGGATAAAATTGCCCAGCAACAGCTGGTGGCCTCATAGCGGTGCCTCAAAATCATCTATAGTGTATTGATAATCATCGTCGCTCTTCAGCTCTCCTCTCTCTTTGAGTATTTCCCTTGCTAAGAGCCAGTATATGAGCGCCAGAGCGCGGCGGCCCTTGTTGTTTGTCGGGATCACCAAATCAACGTAGCTCGTACGATTGTTTGCATCGCATAACGCCACGACGGGTATTTTAGATTTTACCGCTTCTTTGAGGGCTTGTGCGTCAGCGGATGGATCGTTCACGAATATAACGCGGGGCTCCATGTACTCCGGAAGCTCGGGATTTGTAAGTATGCCCGGTATAAAGCGCCCGGGAACTACCTTCGCCCCGATTATACCTGCAAATTTCGCCGCGGGCTTCTGGGCGTACTGCCTCTGAGCCACGACCAATATGTCCTTGGGATCGTATCTCGCTAAGAATTTTGCAGCCAATCTTATCCTCTCATCCGTCTTCCTAACATCTAAGATGTACAGCCCGTCGTTGCGCACCTTGTAGACGAATTTCATCATGTCCTTGTTTTTCACCTGCGTTCCTATGTGCACTCCCGCCGTCAGGTATGTATCCTCATCTATCAAAAACTCTCCCATTTTACTCACCTTTTATTTCCTCTTCTATTCTTATCAACTCGTTCAACTTTGCAAGCCTTTCACCGCCAATTGTGCCGGTCTTTATGAACTCGCAACCGAACGCCACGCCTAAATGCGCGATGCTCGTGTCGCATGTCTCGCCTGAACGATGCGAAATCATGCACGCGTACCCGCTCTCTTTCGCGAGGCGTATGGTGTCGTGCATGTCGCTGAGCGTACCAATCTGATTGGGTTTTATGAGAATAGTGTTTGCTGCACCTTTCTCAATTCCTATCGCAAGTCGATTTTTGTTCGTTACGAACAAATCGTCGCCTACGATGTACGCCAAATGCCCGATTCTTCGGGTCAACTCGGCAAAGCCGTCGAAATCCTCCTCGTCTAAAGGATCTTCCACAATGTAAATTCCGTAATCTTTCACCAGTTGCTCAACGAATTCGATTTGCTCCTCGGTGCTCAGTTCTCTATCGTGATAAACGTACTTGCCATGCTCGAAGAAAGAGGAGGCCGCGAAGTCCAGCGCGGGCATTATTTCAAATCCGTAATCGTTCTTCACCTCTTCTATGGATTCGGCCACCAACGCTAT
>JALWEL010000084.1 GCA_027014065.1 DHVE2 group archaeon | reverse complement strand
CTCTTATGCCCTCTGACAACTATCGCTTTGAGCTTTTTCGAGCCCATCACAGCTCCAACTCCTCCTCGACCAGCAGCGCGATGCCCATTATTCATTATTGCTGCGAATTTCACGAGATTTTCTCCCGCAGGTCCGATTGAAGCGATTTGCACGTGTTTATCTCCGAACTCTTCCGTCAATATTTTCTCCGTTTCTCCAACTCTCTTGCCCCATACGTGCGACGCGTCCTTCAACTCCACCTCGTCATCCTCTATGCGCAAATATACGGGCTTTTCGCTCTTTCCTTCCACGATAATTGCATCCCAGCCCGCCATTTTGAGCTCCGCTCCGAAAAATCCGCCGGAGTTTGCCATGGCTATGTACCCGGTTAGCGGGCTTTTAGTTATGACCATGTACCTTCCGCCAGTGGGCGCAGTCGTTCCAGTGAGAGCGCCTGTGGAGAAGATCATCTTGTTCTCTTCACTCAACGGGTCAACCTTCGGATCCATCTCCTTAAGGAGATAATGTATTCCGAATCCTCTCGTTCCGAGCCATTTCTTCACAAAATCCTCGCCGAATTCTTCCGTTTTTATTTCTCCTGTGCACAGATTCACTCTCAATATTTTGCCCCAGTAACCATACATCATATCACCTCTTGTCAAATGATAACATGGGAAAATGATAAAAGTAGTTTTCCATATGCTCAAAGGTGCATATCGCAGCAATTAGAAAATTTAATACATATCCAAGAGATATTCGTGTCGTGAAACTCGGTGATATGAAAGAAAGGAATGCAATAGATATGATTTGGGAAATCTACGGAAAAAAAGAGGAATACGACGACTGCGCAATAGTGGATAATGGAGATGATTACCTTCTCTTTACAACGGATTTCATCGGAGAAGGAACGCATTTTCTCCCCGATTCCGAGCCCACATTAGTTGGGAAATTCATGGTGGATGTGAACCTCAGCGACATAGCGGCAATGGGGGGCGTGCCAGATTATTTCATGGCTTCGATGTTCTTTCCTTCAAATAAAGAAGAGGAGTACGTAGAAAAAATAGCAAAGGGATTGAAAAACGAGTTGAGGCGGTTTGGCGTTCGATATCTCGGTGGAGATCTGAAAGAATCTAAGATTACGGGTTTCTCGGGCTTCGCCATAGGGCATGTGAATCGGGAAAAAATCCTAAGAAGAAAGGGGAGCAAGGTGGGAGAAAAAATCTACCTCACAGGACCTTTGGGAGAAAAGGGAGCATTGTATGTTCTCTGGAAAGACGGGCGCGTGGAATTTGACGAAATCCTGAAAATTGAGCCCCGTGTGGAAGAAGGATTAAAGCTCGCTGGAAGAGCTAGCGCGTGCATGGACACCTCCGACGGCCTGTTTTCCGTGCTGAGAGAGATGCAGAATGCAAACAATTTAGGGTTCAAAGTGAACATGGAGGACATCCCCATTCACAAAATCGCTCTTGAGGTTGCGGAGGATTACAAAATGAAAACCGAAGACATATTGAGATTCGGAGGAGAATACGAATTGGTATACACCTCTTCCAAGAGAATCCTCGGGTACGAGATAGGGGAGGTTGTGGAAGAGAAAATAGATTACGGAGGAAAGGGATATGAAAGTTTTGGCAAAGCACTGGACTAAGCTTGATGGGAAAAAGGTTAGATGCGAACTATGCCCGCACCGCTGCATCTTAGATGATGGGCAGGTGGGAGTGTGCAGGGTTCGAAAGAATATAGGTGGAAAACTGTACACGCTCAACTACGGCTCAGTTTCCTCAATGGCCATTGACCCCATAGAGAAGAAGCCCCTGTTCCACTTCAAGCCGGCGTCGCGGATTTTCTCCATATCAACCGTGGGTTGCAATCTCCGCTGTAAGCATTGTCAGAACTGGGAGATAAGCCAGGCGGGGCCAGAATTTCCGTATTTGCGAGAATTTAAACCGGAGGAAATTGTGAAAATCGCGAAGGAATACGGAAGCGAAGGTATAGCGTTCACCTACAACGAGCCAACCATATGGCACGAATTCTCGCTGGACGTGTCGAAGTTGGCAAAGAATGAAGGGATGTACACGGTTTATGTGACCAACGGGTACATAAGCGAGGAGCCGTTCAGGGAAATTGCAGAATATTTAGATGCCATGAACATCGACGTGAAAGCTTTCACAGATGAATTTTACAGGAAGATAACCGGAGGACGGTTGAACCCCGTGCTCAGAACTGTAGAGCTCGCGCACGAAATGGGAATACATGTGGAACTCACGTACCTAATAATTCCCGAGCTTAACGATTCCCCAAATGAAATAGAAAAATTTGCTGAGTGGGTAAAATCAGTTTCTCCTGAGATTCCGGTGCATTTCTCCAGATTCTTCCCGATGTACAAACTAACGGATAAACCGCCTACGCCAATAAGTGAAGTACATAGAGCGTACAAAATAGCGAAGAAGGTGGGATTGGAATACGTGTATTTGGGAAACACATGGGAGCCAGAGTACGAGAGCACCTATTGCCCCAATTGCGGAAATTTGCTAATCGAGAGGGAATACTACAATACGAAGATTGTTGGATTGACCCCAGACGGAAAATGCAAAAAATGCGGGAAAAAGATTAACGTAGTTCTTTAATCAATGTACAACCAGCCAAGGTGCTTGTCTTTCACGAATTTGCTTTTCTCGTTTGATCTTCTGGCTTTTTCTATTTTTTCCACATATGTGAAAATTTGAGCATCAGCGAGATCAGCCGTGGAAATCGCCACAGCCTCTGGAAACATGGGGTCCTTGGCGGAACCCCAGCCCTGCTGGATCCTTCCGTGATGACTCAACACGATGTGAATCAGCTTTCTCTTCAGCCCCTCTGGGAAATTACCCATGGATTCGCATTTTTCCTTCAGCATTTCCGCCCCTAAGAATAGGTGTCCGTGCAGCCCGCCGTCTTCCGTTTCTTCGAATTTATATGTGATTTCGTATTCCTTCACCTTTCCAATGTCATGTAAAAGTGATCCAGCAATCACTAGGTCCATGTCCATGGATGGATACCTCTCCGCCATTCCCATGGCGATCTTTGCCACGTTCACGGTGTGATGCAGCAATCCTCCCACGAAGGGTGAATGTATGCTTAGGGAAGCGGGAGTTCTCTTAAACTCGTTCCAAAAGTTTTCATCTTTGAACACCTCGTAAAGTAGAGCTTTGAGATTCTCCTCTTTGACCTCTTCTACCATATTCCAGAACTCTTCCTCGAGTGCTTCCATATCTGTGTTTAACCATGGCATATCTTCAACCGAGGGCATATAATCGTCCGCATTTGCTTCTATTTTTTCAACGCAGCCATCTTGGTAATTTATGTTGATTGTCAATTCTCCGTTGTACTCTCCGACCCTTCCTTTTATTTTCACCACATCTCCTTCATCAAAGAGTTCATTTAATTTTTCCAGTTCGCTTTTAAATCCCCACAAAAAAGCGGTTATGAAGGCACTTTTATCCCTGAGCTCTAACTGAATTCTCCACTTCTCATTATTTTTGTTAGGAATCATTGTACCTTTCTTCACTATGAGATACTCCGAATCAACATCCATATCCTTATCCAAATCAACGATGTTTTGATGAGACATAATAATAAAATCGCCCCATGCGATAAATATGTATCGGCGAACCTTCGATATTAGGAATAAAAACAGCAATAGCCGAGCGCCGGGGGGGAGATTCGGCGCCCTCTTTCAGAGGGCTTGCTCGCATCTGTCGATGCTCGCGAACCCCCGCTCCCTTAAAACATTATAAATCTTTGCTTTTTTTGTCCCCATAGCTTTTCTTTAAGTTTCATCATAAAAATTCTTTGCATCTGCGTTGGCAAACGGCTTATGCTGAATTATGAAGTAAGTAAAAAGCGCCGGGGGGGAGATTCGAACTCCCGCTCCCAATACAGGGAACCAGCTCTCAAGGCTGGCGCCTTAGTCCACTTGGCTACCCCGGCTATAATTCTGGATAGAGGGAGATTATTTTAACTTTCCGCCAGTCATGTTCTTTGTCTCTTATCACCTCATGGA
>JALWEL010000083.1 GCA_027014065.1 DHVE2 group archaeon | reverse complement strand
CTTATGAAGGTGATACTCTGGAGCCTAATCGGAAAGAAATACGCGGGAATACTGGTGTTGGATGCACACAACGAGTATTACACATACAGAAAAGATGGTTTGCGGTACGGGTTGAAAGAGCATCCCGATTCGAAGGACAATGTGATTTACTACACCCCAAATCCCCACGAGGAAGGTTTCTCCCTGAGAATAAACGTGGAAAACGTGAAGCCCCATCACCTGAAGGAAATAACGGAGTTCACGAGCGCGCAGGAGGACGCAATGTATTTAGCGTACAGGGAATGGAGGAGCAAATGGATAGAAGAGATTCTCAAAGGAAATACACCCCGCGGCATAACAAACGAGGTGACCATGGCTGTGCTCCAGCGCAAGATTCAGGTGGCTTTAGAGCTCATGGTGACCGATTCCGGCGACATAGTTCCGCAGGGTAACATATTCTCTGTGGGTGACGAGGGAAAGAGAACAATAAAGGACATAGTTGATTACCTGGACTCGGGTAAAATAGTCATTCTGGACACGAGCACAATGTCAAAGGATCTGGAAATTTTGATTGCGAGCATGATAATGAGTAACATATTCGAGAGGCACAAGAGATGCAAAGAGGGCCGCGAAAAAGATTGCAACTTCGATGAGCTTCCCGTGGTTTCAGTGGTGTTGGAAGAGGCGCCCCGGGTGCTGGGAGGCGATAAGAGCAACGTTTTCAAGATGATTGCCCGCGAGGGTAGAAAATTCAACGTGGGAATGATAGCCATAACCCAGCTTCCGTCCATGATTCCCCGGGAGATAATGGCAAACCTCAACACCAAACTGATTTTGGGGAACGAGACAAAGGGCGAGCGGGACGCGATAATCTCCTCTGCGCCGCAGGATCTCACGAAGGATAGCAAGATGATAGCATCACTGGAGAAGGGAGAAGCAATTGTGAGCAGCATATTCACCAAGTTTGCAATACCCGTGAAAATCGATTTGTTCGAGGACGTGGTAGATTCCAAGAGGAGCGAGAAGAAAGAAAAGGAGAAAAGAGAGAAAATAATGCCTTTGTTTTAGGAGCACAAAAACTTTTTATTTTTTGAATTCCTTTTTGGAACCATGATAATCGCCGAGTTCACTTTAACACCATTAGGGGAAGGGGTAAGCGTATCGAAATATGTGAAAAAAGCGTTCGAAGTGATAAAGAATTCGGGGCTGAAATACGAGCTCACACCAATGAGCACCGTTATAGAGGCGAGAACTCTCGATGAGATATTCGAAGTGGTGAAAAAAGCGGAAGAGAAGATGTTGGAGGAAGGCGCTTTGAGGGTAGTGATAGACATAAAAATTGACCATCGATTGGACAAGGATGCGACAATGGAGAGCAAAAAGAGGGCGGTGCTGGGAGAATGAGCTTCGACCCGGATGAGTACGATTCGTGGTATGAGAGGCATCTAAATGAATACGAGATGGAGATAGAAGCGCTGAAGAGATTCACATCCACGTATGAGAATCCCATGCTGGAAATCGGCGTTGGAACCGGAAGATTCGCCCATGCTTTAGGAATAGAGTACGGAATAGACCCAGACGAAAAGATGCTGGAATTCGCAAAAAAAAGGGGAATAAAAGTGAAAAAGGCCAGAGGGGAAGAGATTCCTTTTCCAGATGGATTTTTCAACATGGTTCTGATATCCACCACCCTTTCATTCCTCTCCGATCCTAGAAAAGTTATGCAAGAGGCACACAGAGTACTGAGAGATGAGGGGGGATTGGTAGTAGGGTTCATACCGCGGGATAGTAAATACGGGAGAAAGTACGAGGAGATGAAAAAATCAGGAGACAAAAGATTTGAAAATGCGCATTTCTACACACTCGAAGAAGTCAAAGCACTCATAGATGGATTGTTCGAAATAAGGGGCATGTGTTCAACTCTGATAGAAGGTGAAAAAGGAGTGAAAGATTTCCCCGCAGAGAATGCAAGTTTCGTGGTCATCCATGCAGTTAAAAAAGAGAAGGAAAATTTTTAATCTATACCCATATTTTCCCACAAAGGTGGTCATATGCTCGCTCAGAAGCTTTACAACGAATTAGAATTGCTATCCAGGCATGTAAAGGTATTAGAGATTGTGAAAGAAAAACAGCCCATAGGAATCGTTAGGATTGCGCAGGAGCTGGAGATAGGGGAGCACGAGGTCCGGCATTCTTTAGGAATTTTGGAGGAAGCAGGACTAATAAAGCCCACTCCCAACGGAGCAATTATAAAGGGAAACATAAAAGAAGAGATGCTTAAAAATGCGGAAGTTCTTGATGATGTGGTTCAGACTGCCAGAATAATAAAAAGAGAGATTCTGAAGATGGTTGTTTGAAATGCCTTCCTTCGACATCGTAGGCGATATCGCCATCATAAAATTTCGAGAGGAAATAGACGTCGAAAAGTTAGCTGATTACATACTCCAAAAGCATAAAAACGTGAAAAATGTGGCCGTAGATTACGGGGTAGAGGGAGAAACTCGAGTTAGAAATGTGAAGCTCATTAGGGGGGACAAAACGGAGACAATATACAAAGAGTACGGAATCCGCTTAAAATTAGATATCGGAAAAGTTTATTTTTCCCCGCGTCTCGCCACCGAGAGATGGCGCGTTGTGCAGGACGTGAAGGACGGCGAAATAATATACGATATGTTCGCAGGATGTGGGCCGTTCTCCATTCTAATTTCAAAATACAGAAATGTGAAGATTTACGCAAGCGATATTAACCCGTATGCAATTGAATACATGAGAGAAAACATAAGGCTGAACAAAGTAAGCGAGGTGTACCCTATTTTAGGGGATGCGAAGGAAGTAAGCATGGAACTGCCTGAAAAGGTAGATCGCGTGATAATGAACTTACCCCATAGCTCGTACGAGTTCATTCCATATGCATTAAATCCTCTCAAGCCTGGTGGGAAAATAAACTATTACGAAATACTGCCAAAAGATTACGATCTTGAGAGGAGATTCGAAGATAAAAGATTGAAAATTGTAAATGTGCATAGAGTGCACGAGTACTCTCCATCTAAAACCCTGTTCTCATTCACCCTTTTATTTGAGCCTTAGGGCGTCTAAATTTTTCAGGGAAACAGTTTCCATTCCGTAGCGCTTGTGCAATCCTATTGCTAAATCAATGCACTTGCTCTCCTCTCCGTGACATGTGATTATCCTCTCTGGCTTTGGATTCATGGAGCCTATGAACTGAATGAGTTGCCTGCGATCTGAATGACCGGAGAAGCCGTCTATCGTTTCGATATCCATCTCTATCTTTATCCGTATTGGCTGTCCTCGTTCGAGCATGGTGATTTCCTTCATGCCGTTCTGAATCCTTCTTCCCAGAGTGCGCTCCGCTTGATAACCCACGAACACCAGTGTATTGCGGGAATCGTCGGCCCAGTGCTTGAAGTACTCCAACACGGGACCTCCGTTCATCATACCCGAGGTGGAAAGCACTATTAATGATTCGGAGGTGTTAATTACACTCTCCCTTCTCTCGGCCGCTTCAACGCGATGGAACACGGGCGACAGGAAAGGATTCTCTTTTTTCTGGAATATCAACTCACGAAGGTCTTTGTTGAGATATTCAGGGTATGCGGCGTGTATCGTTGTTGCTTCCCAAATCATGCCGTCCAGATAAATGGGCACCTCCGGGAGTTCCTCGTTCCTCATGAAGCTCTCTAAAACAAGCATAACCTCCTGGCTTCTGCCCACTGCAAACACAGGTATAAGAACCTTCCCGCCCCTCTCAATTGTTCTCTGAACCACATCTTTCAATCTCTCCGCAGCTTCCCTGCGCGGGGGCTGGAAATCCTCGCGACCCCCGTAGGTGCTCTCCATGATAACCGTCTCAACTCTCGGGAAGCGATTATGCGCCGGATTAAAGAGCCATGAACGCTCGTATTTTATATCGCCAGTTATTACAACGTTGTAAAATCCCTCGCCGATGTGGAAATGGGATATTGCAGAGCCGAGTATGTGACCGGCGTTGTGGAATGTCAAGCGAACATCCGGAGAGATGT
>JALWEL010000082.1 GCA_027014065.1 DHVE2 group archaeon | reverse complement strand
TAACAAAGAGGCTAGAGAATGGGCTAACAGAAGGGACGAGCTGAACAAGCAGGTTCGGGAGATAGTGAACGAAGCGAAGGAGCACAAGGCAAAGAGAGATGAGTTGAATCAGAAGGTCAAGGAGTTGAAAGAGAAGAGGAAAGAGTGGAACGACAAGGTGCAGGAACTCTCCAATAAATTGAGAGAGGAGAGAAAGCGCCTGATGCCCAGAAAGGATATGCCGAATATTGCGCGTCTCAAGAAAAAGCTCAGGGAATTGGAGTTCAAGCAGCAGACAACCGTGCTTCCTCCTGATAAGGAGAGGGAATTGGTGGAGATTATCGATTCTCTCTACAAACAAATAGCAGAGTACGAGAAGATGATGGAAGAGGAGATGAAGAAAAACGATGAGCTCAAAAAGATTCAGGATGAGTTGAATGCGGCAAAGGAGGAGGCGGAGAAGTATCACAAGGAGATTGAGGAATTAGTTAAAGAGGCGCAGGAGCACCACAACAAGATGCTCGAGCTCTTCGAGAAAGCGGATGAGATAAGGAAAGAGGCAGATGAGGCGCATCGCCTTTACTTAGAGAACAAGAAGACGGCGGACGAGGAGCACGAGAAGTTCGTTCAAGCGGCTCGCGATGTGCGCGATTTCGAGAAAATAATCACAGGATTGAAGCAGAAGCAGGCCACCAGCAAGAAGAAGAAGGAGAAGGTGGAAGTGAAAAAGAAGGCGGAGGACATATACGAGAAGTTCAAGCGCGGCGAGCCTCTGACAACCGAGGACATCTTAATCCTTCAGAAAGCTGGTCTGCTATGAAGATTTACCCAGTTGCATCGGACTCCCTTGGAGTTCGCTCCCTCTCTGTTTTTATTGAATCTTCTGTGAATATTTTCATAGATCCCTCGGCGGCGCTGGGCCCCAAGCGGTACGGGCTCCCGCCCAAGCCCCAAGAGTTCGAGGCTTTGGAAAAATATAAGAAAGAGATTCGAGAACTCGGGAAGAAGGCGGATATTTTCGTTATTTCTCATTATCATTACGACCATTACGACCCCGATGAAGAATTTTACCTCGGCAAAAAGGTTTATGCGAAGCACTGGAAGGAGAAAATCAATTACAGCCAGAAGAAGAGAGCTTACGTTTTCAACGAGAAATTCAGGGACAAATGCGAAATAAGGTATGTGGATGGAGAGCGCTTGGAAGAAAACGGTGTGCAGATAGAATTCTCCAAGCCATTTCCCCACGGAAACGAGAAAACCCGGTTGGGATTCGTTATAATGACCACAATCGATGACGGAAAATCCCGAGTGCTTCACGCATCGGACGTGGAGGGGCCCATAGTGGAAGAGGCGGCAGAGTACATAATATCTCAGAATCCGGATGTTGCCATCATAGACGGCCCAGCCACTTATTTCTTAGGTTATCGCTTTTCCCAGGAGGATTTAAATCGGAGCATCAAAAATCTTGTTAATATCGCCGAGAATGTGGATAAGGTAATTTTGGATCATCATCTCCTGCGGGATTTGAAGTACAGGGAAAGGCTCAGCGAGGTATACGAGATGAACAACGTTCTCACATTCGCCGAGTTCAAGGGGGAGAAAATAAACATGTTAGAGGCGCACAGAAAGGAGCTGTGATTTTATTCCTCCATATTCTCTTTTTTCTTCCCCTTGCGCTTTTTCACGAGTGCTGCCACTGCAATTACTATGGCCGCTGCTCCGAGCCCCGCGCCGATCCAGAGCCAAGGGATGTTCTCTTCTTCCTGGGGCGAGTGAGATGTGGAATTTGCAGAACTAACATGGAGAGCGTAAACGTAACCAGCGGAATCTCCCACATAAATAGTGTTGTTTGATCCTATGGTTGGCGTCGCTATTATGTATTTTTCCGCGGAAAAATTCCAAATCTCCGTGCCATCCTTAACCGCGTGAACGATTCCGTTGGAATCTCCGAACACGATTGTTCCATCATTTGAAATTGAGGAGGAGGATCCTTCTCCTTTCCCTGCGAATCTCCAGAGCAATTGGCCCTTCGGGCTTAATGCGAAGAGGTAGTAGGTGGTGTTTCCATTATTATCCGGCGAAGTCTCATAGATTCCGTAGATATTTCCGTTTTTGTCGAGTGATATATCCGAATCTATCAGTGCGGAATCTTTAGGGGTGAACTTCCATTTCATTTTTCCGTCTTTATTAAGCGCGTAAACCGAGTTGTCGCATGGAATGTAAATTGTTCCGTCTTCGCCTATGGTTGGGGAGGCAGATACATCTTCTCCTGGTTGGAACTCCCATTTCTCCGAACCATCTGGATTGATCGCGTAAACGATTCCGTAATCAGTACCAATGTATATCGTTCCATCGTCGCCTATTGCGGGCGAGGACCAATCTGGATTTCCCATCATATTGAATTTCCACTTCACCGAGCCGTTGGTGTCGATTGCGCATAGCCATCCTTTAGTTGATCCTATTTTATACGAATTTGCCCCGATGTATATTGTTCCGTCTTTTCCTATAGCGGGGGATGAAAGCACGTCGTCTCCGATTTGAACCTTCCACCTTATTACTCCATTTCCGTTTAGCGCATAGAGATATTTGTAAGCACCCACGTATATGGTTCCGTCGCTTCCAATGGCCGGGGACGAAACAACGGAATCTTTCAGGTATATCTTCCATTTGAGCGTTCCATCAGGATTGAGTGCGTAGAAATTATTGTCCCACGAGCCGAAATACAGGGTTCCATCCTCTCCTATAGATATTGATGAGACCACGCCGTCATGCGCTTTGAATTTCCAGAGCAGATTCGCGCTGTTTCCTTCGAGTTGCATATCACTTAGAGAAGTGTGATGTACGTTGTTTCTATACGTGCTCCATTCATTTTCTCCCCTTAATTTTTCACTCATGCCCACCATGTACATGGGAGCCGTGGAGAGAAGAATCACCACAATTGCAGCGCACGTAATGCTCGCGAAGCCTTTGGCAGAAGATTTCATGCATTATGGTATGATGGTATGGCATATAACGATTTTTAATCGTGTTCATTGGACAATTCATAAATATGCTCTGCGTTTACCCATGCAGGTGTGAAGATGAAGAACCTCATACTCACTTCCCAAGATGACCTCGCGTCGTTGAATATCCGAGAGAAATTGCTGAGCATGGACTCTTGGAAAAAGATAGACGTGTTCAACTCCTTTCCAGTTTATGAGAACGAGAAGTTTTACATGGTTCACATTAAAGGTCCGAAGATTCACGCGGAGCATATCGATGAAGAAATAAGAAAAAAATTAGGTGTGAAATTTGATACCATAATCGTGGCTTCGAAGCATAGGAGCGCCTCGAACATGAAGAGTCTCACTGTCCATCCCATAGGGAACTGGGGTGTGGCTGAAGCCGGAGGGATGAGTGGTAAAGTTGTGCTCACAAATCCCTATTTGATGACCGAATCTCTTCGCTTACTGAAAAAGTATAGGTTTGGAGAATATAATGTTTCGTTCGAGGCCACGCACCATGGCCCTTATTTAGAGACGAAAACATTCTTCATCGAGATTGGCAGCACGGAGGAAGAGTGGAAAGATGACAAGGCGGGTGAGGTCATCGCGAGGGTAATCATGGAAGCGGAAGAGAAGAGGTACACGGAAATAATCGGATTCGGAGGAGGGCATTACATGCCGAGACTCACGGACATCGCGCTTAAATATAAAGTGTCCGTCGGTCATATGATTCCAAAATATGCGGTGGATAAGATCAATGAGAATATCGTGAAAGAAGCCTGTGAGAAGAGCTTTTGCAAAGGCGCGTACATTCACAAAAAGGGGTTGAAAGGTCCCGAAAGAGCTAAAGTGAGGGAAATAGTGGAAAAGGCGGGAATAGAAATATATGACAGCAAAAATTTTGAGGAGTTATGATGTAATCTTCTTAAACCAGTCTTTGTCCCTGTATTTTTCTAAGTATGGATCATTCTTAGCCTCTTCTTTAAGCTTCGGATTGAACTTCGTGGCCATCATAAGGAAATTGCGCGCGCCCATGTCGTTGCCCTTGATGCTCTGAATG
>JALWEL010000081.1 GCA_027014065.1 DHVE2 group archaeon | reverse complement strand
GAAAAACACCGACAGAGGGAACTTGAAAGAAAAAGCTGAAAAGCTTGCTAATGAGCTCGGTGGAAAAGTTGTGGAAGTTCGCGGGTTCACAATAACAATAGAAAAAATAAAAAGTTAGTCGATTTTCTTAAATCTTCTGTTCAATCTTTTTAGCACACCAGGCAGTGTTGTGTACTCCATGTCTTCCAAAGGCAATCTGTGGGGCTCGAATGGCCCATGGCGCCTCATGTAATCTGCAATCTGCGCCGCCATTTTTCTTGTTTCGTCGAATGCTGGATCGTCGAATAAGTCCACCGGACCAACTAATCTGCCGTTAGCAAGCTGGAATCCCAGTGCTGCAACACGTGGCGGTCCGTCAAAGCGAGTGCAGTGCGCTTGCTTTATGCCCACTGGCATAAGAGGACCGTTGTGCGAGCCGCGCATCCATCCGGACACTAGATGCGGGAACGCGAAAGGCTCGAGCACTTCGCCCAATGCGGGCGCACCGCTCTGCGCTCTTACCAGAGCAACGGGGTCATCCTTTCCCACGTATTCTCCCGCAATTTGATACAGCTTTTCGGTGCTTATCACTGCAACGGGCTCATCCTCCTTTAGCTTTGGATTGCTCTTCTTCGGATAGACTCTCTTAATTACATATCTGGATTTTGCACCAATTAGAGCGAGAAGGTCATAAGTTTCCTCGGGAGTCTTCATCAGTATCTTTTTGTGCTTCATTATGTCCCACACTTCGAAAATGAAGCCATCGTGCATGCTCGGATCAATTACGAGACCTGCGGTGTTGAACGGGTCTGCGAACATTCTGAATATGGGAAGATTGAACGCACCCGGCTCCGTTTTGTCCATCATGAACGCAACTATCGGCTCTCCCTTTCTCTCGGTAATTTCCATCTCGGCAATTCCGGGGCCCATGCCTCGAATATTTCCGCTGAACGCATCCTTCAGAAGATCCTGACCCGCTCCGTAGAGCTTCAATTCTTTTGCAATCTTTGTGGCTTCTTCAAAAGCGTTCCATGCTAACCCATGTATCTCTTTGCTATCCACTCCCTTTCTGTGGGTCATTATGAGCTGAAGGTCATCACCCACACCTGTAACGTGGAAGTCGATGAGTATTCCCTTTTTCTTCGCTTTCTCTAAAACTTTCTTTGCCGTTTCAATGAGTTCGGGATGCACCGTGGAGTGCCCCGGCCATCCACCAACATCCGCTTTTATCAAGCTAACGGTTATTTTTTCCCCCATTTTGTATCACCGAAGGTGAATCGGTGCAAGGAATATAAATATTGTGTTTCTCTCTGAGTGGTTAAGTTTATTACTCATATCTCCCTTACCTCACCCATGGAAGTGGCAATTGTAACCGGGGCTTCGAGAGGCATAGGGAAGAGCACCGCTTTGCACCTCTCGGAGAAATATTTCGTTGCGGTTAATTACCTGAGAAATGAGGAAAAGGCCATGGAGACCGTGGCCATGATAGAGGAAAAAGGGGGAAAGGCAGTTGCGATTAAAGGAGACGTTTCCGAGTACGAAGAGGCGAAAAATATCGTGGAAAAGGCTTCTCAATACGGAAAAATAAAAGTGTTGGTGAACAACGCGGGAGTTTACGAAGTCCGTTCATTCTCTCGTATGCTCCCCAGCGAGTGGGAAAAAATAGTGCAAGTAAACCTATATGGAGTTATGAACATGACCCACGCAGTGCTGGATAAGATGGAGAAAGGCGTGATTGTAAACATATCTTCTGTAATTGGGCTCAACCCAATGGCCAACGCCGCACCCTACTGCGCTTCAAAGGCCGGAGTGATTGCGTTTACAAAGGCCATCTCATCCGAATTGTACCCGGATATAAAGGTTGTGTGCGTTGCTCCCGGACCAACGGACACTGACATGCTCCGCAAGTTCCACAGCGGAATGTTCGCGGATCCTCCTGAGAAAGTAGCAAAACATGTGATATACGCGATAGACTCAGGCAAGCCGGGAGAGTGCATCGTGGTTCAGTGACCTTTTTTCTCCTTAAACACTAAATTGTACTCCTCTTCCTCTAAGTACTCGGTGTAGTATGGGCAATCTTTGTTCTTTCCATCGCACGTAAAAATTCCAAGTTTTTTGCAGTAGCCGTCGCGCCAGTACGCGCAGAAGCCTTCAGGAATCATGTATTTTCCGTAATCTTCACATTTTTCCTCGTTGCATTTGAACCCTTTATAACGTCCGTGGCATATGCCATCGGAGTCCATAAATATGCATTTCATCAGCGGGCGCGCCGGGATTTGAACCCGGGATTCCCAGCTTAGAAGGCTGGTGCCCTATCCATGCTAGGCCACGCGCCCTACTCGTTGATGGGAAGCAATTATTTAATTTTTTTCAATTTTTGGTGCAAGCATTGGGAATAGAATCACTTCCTTTATGCTCTCCTTACCCGTGAGAATCATCGTTAATCTGTCTACTCCAATTCCCACGCCCCCGGTGGGGGGCATGCCCCATCTCAGCGCCTCCACGAAATCCTCGTCGTATTGATGCGCTTCCTCATCCCCTAATGTTCTGCGTTCCGTTTCTTCCCTGAATAGCTCTTCCTGAACCTGCGGATCATTCAATTCCGTGTACCCGTTTGCCAGTTCCACGCCTCCTATGTACAGCTCGAATCTTTCCACCAGTCTCGGGTCTTCGCGGTGAATTTTGCAAAGAGGCGTAGTCTCTTTCGGATGATCCATAACGAAAACAGGCTCGTTGAGTTCATCTTCGCATACCCTCTCGAAGAGTTTACCGAGGGCGAGGCCCCTTTCGTATCTCGGTAGTTTTATTTTGTATTCTTCCAGCAATCTCTTAAGTTCTTCATCCGATGTCCTATCGTCGATGCCGTGCTTCTCGAGCATGTCTAACATTTTCTCCCTTCTGAACTTCTTGGTGAAGTCAATCTCTACGCCTCTGAATTTCACCTTTTCAATTCCCAATTTTTTAGCGATGCTCTTTATCATATCTTCCGTGAGATCCATCATGTCGTTGTAATCGGCGTAGGCCCAGTATGCTTCAATCATGGTGAATTCTGGATTGTGCGTCGTATCTATATCTTCATTTCTGAAATCCTTGGATATCTCGAATACTTTGGAGTATCCGCCCACGATTAACCTCTTCAGGTAAAGCTCATCAGATATGCGGAGATAATAATCACGATCCAGAGCGTTCACATGCGTCTTGAACGGCTTAGCATTGGCCCCGCCGTATATGGGCTGCAAAATTGGAGTTTCCATCTCTAAGAATCCTCTATCCCACAGGTATCTTCGCATCTCTTCCACTATTTTCGCTCTTTTTTTGAATATCTCAAAAGGCTCTTTATTTATTATCAAATCCAGATATCTCTGCCTGTACCTTTTCTCGATGTCCCCGATTCCAAACCATTCGTGAGGCAAATCGTAGAGCGATTTGGATGCGAGCATTATATCGTCAGCGAGAACGCTCAATTCTCCCCTTTTTGTTCTCGTAACCTCCCCGTGAAGCCATAGAAAATCGCCCCTGTTTACGAATTTTTTTAAGAACTTGTATTTTTCTTCTCCGAGGGCATCGTATTTGAAAAATCCCTGAATCTGAGCCCCGTTGCTTTTTATGGTTGAGAATGCAACTTTTCCGTGAAAACGAAGCCCGTAAACCCGGCCCGCGATGGCCACCTTTTTCCCCATAAATTTCTCGGGTGAATTGACGATTTCCTCTATCTCATTTGTGATTTTCGCGCTGTGCGGGTACGGCTCGATTCCCATCTCCCTGAGGGCTTTTACCATTTCAACCCTGTTTTGATAGTCCTTTCGCTCCATACTCGGGCATGGTGAAGGTGATAAATAATTTTCTCAATTTTGTTCTTTTATGCCCCTCACATATATTGTCAGGTAATACGCACTCACAATCCCCAGTGCGGCGATTATCTCTGACATTGCCACCCCTTTAAACGCGATTAGAGCCCATTCTGCCAGTGCAATTTCTACGAGAATTATTCCTATCATCGTAGCTCCTATCTTTTTCTCTCCTTCAAAAAATATGCCCGAACCAACGATTAAGAGGGCAATTGTGCCACCGTAGAAAAACGTGTAGCTCACAGGTCCGTGAAGATTTGTGCCTTCGGGAAAAACACCGATTAGCGCGAGGCATGCTATGGCAAGCATGAAGAAATAAAAGCCACCCTTTGAAACGGGGGATTTCATCCGGTCCTTGAGGAACCATGTGGAGTGAAAAGTTAGTATTCCAGCTAGAATCAGCGAGATGTTGAGAACGTAGTTATACGGCAAACCCACGTGACCCATATCGCTTATTGCATTATCCGTTATGCTCCACCAGTCCCTGTTTATTACGGCGGCGGCGATTATCCCGGAAAATGCGATTATTGGTCCAAGAAATCCCGTAATAATGTAGTTCTTCATCTCCACGGTGAAAAGAATAGCTCTTAATAAATTTTCCAATCTAAAGGTTCAAATACCCGCAGGGCGTTTTCCATCCATGCTCCATATTGCAACGGTGGTGCCGCACGGGGACGAGGTTTTGGAACCAACGAATGAATCAATGAAAAAATTGAATGTCGCCATGAGAAAAATCGGAGAAAGGGCGGGGGATTCTGAGGTTTTCGTTCTCATTTCCCCCCACAATATTCGCATCGATACGCATATTGGAATAATCCTCACGGAGTACTTGGAAGGTTCATGGGAATACGAAAATGTGAAAATAAACCTACGCCTCAAAGGGGACAGAGAACTGGCGGGGAGAATTTACCGCGAAGCGAAGGATTCGAGTATCCCAGTTGTGGGTATAAACTTCGGAGCTTTAGAAGGGCCGCTATCTTCCATGCCCCTAGATTGGGGTTCATTGATACCTCTCTCATTCTTTCCCGAAAGAAAATTGGTGCTGCTCACCCCTGCAAGGGGGATAAAGAGGGAAGAACTTGTGAACTTCGGAAAAATACTGGGAGATATAATAGAAAAAGACCCGAGAAAGATATCTTTGATAATAAGTGCAGACCACGCGCATACCCACAGCAAAAATGGGCCTTATGGGTACAGCGAGCTCGCGGGGGAATACGACGAGAAAATAATCGAATCGATGAGAAATGGGGATTTAACTCCTCTTCTCTCCATGAGCGATGAATTCCTGGAGGAAGTGAAGCCAGATAGCTACTGGCAGCTTCTGATTCTCCATGGAGCTATAGAAAAAATAAAAATGAAAAATGAGTTCGTGGAATACGGAATCGCAGATTACTTTGGGATGGCGGCTGCTTTGTTTTCCCGGACTTAAATTCTCAAATTTTTAAGGTACTCTTCTTTTTTATCCTTCAATATTCTTTCTATAAGTGAGTCCCTGATTTCCATGTACTCTTCCTTGAGGATATCAAAGAAATACCAGTCCCATTTCTTGCCCATAACGTATGCTCCTTTCCTCATAACGCCGTTCTTTTTGAACCCGCAATCCTCCAAAACTTTATGCGCTCTTTTGTTGTACTCTATGCTGTACGCTTCGCATTTATCTAAATTCATAAACATGAACGAGATTTCTAAGAGCCCTAAGGTTATCACCTTTCCTATTCCGAGGTTCCAGTATTTTTTATCAAGGTATGTCCCCAAATTTCCCTTCCTAACGGAGCCCCAGTTCTCTAAGCGGATTACCGCGGTGCCCGTCGCCTCGCCGCTCTCTCGCAGTTCGATTATATAATGCACCCTATTCTCATTTTTTCGCTCTTTTTCGTATCTCTCTTCGATGTTTTCGTAGCTCTCCATGTTGTGTGGTTTCCCTCGAGAGTATAGCATTAGGGAAAAATCGTTCTCCCACTGATGCACCTTCTCAAGATCCTTTTTCTCCCAAGCCCTCAACCTTATGTCTCCAATTTCAAACATAACTCGATATCCTCTCCTATGTATTTAACCCTTTCCAGAAAAGAAGTGAAAAAACCGGACAGCAAAAAAGGTTAATAGTACAATTTCGCACAATTTTTGTACCATGAAAGATACAATTTTTCCATTTGTGTGTATATCTCTAATGTAGTTCACATTGCATTATCATAATCCCATATGAACAATTTGTAAATTAGGGAAAAGAACTGAAATTTCCACATTACATTTAAGCAGGGGTTTAGGGTGGAGTTCCATAGTGTCTCAACGACATGAGATAATTAACTACAAAAGTGTCTGGTAATTTTAAGACAGGTTTATATGCTATTTTTGTAGAGTGGAGACCCCTAACTTGAATCTCCTTTAAAAAAGATGATATCAGGATATGTCTTTTTTCTTGTTTTTCTCTCGTATCTTCTTCAGCTCGTTGTAGAGCATCATCATATATACCTTTCCATCTTCATCCGAGTTCTTGCCCTTCGCCCACGCCAGTATCTGCGCCTCTATTATCAGAAGTTTTATTTTTTCTCCATTCGTTTCCGCGGCACTGGAGATGAGATCTTCAATTTTACTCTCTGGCGGGACTAAGAGAAACATATCTCCCTCTTTCAACCTCATTTCTCTCACCATGTGATAACATGTCTCAAAGTATTTATATTTTTCCAGCCAATTTATTTCCGCAGGTGCGTAATTTCCAGCGTTTTCTCATTACACATGTGCGGAATTAAAGGTTGAATACCATCTATTTAAGTAAGTTCCAAAGTCCCCAAATATCTTCAAATAACACGTTAGTGCCATTTATCTTCCTCTCACCTTTCTCCCCAGAGTAAGATATAACTACAGCAGTTTCTGGAGAGTACTTCTCTATGAATGATCTCAATCCACGCTCTACCTTCTCCGGGGTTGCTCTGAGCTTCACCTCTATGGGTATAACATTGCTATCCTTCTCCACAATGAAGTCCACTTCTGCCTTGGCCTTGGTTCTCCAGTACTTCGGTTTGAAACCCATCTTGACGAGCTCTGAGAGCACGTAATTCTCAAAGAGTTCACCATTCATGTCCATGGGATACGTTCCGACTACTGAGTTTCTCAATCCGGTATCGAGGAAATACACCTTTGGCTGTTTGCTTATCTCCCTTGTTCTGTTGGTGAAGAATGGAGGCACCTCAACAGCGATCTGGCTTTTCACCATGGCGTCAAGGTACTTTCTGACTGTTTGGTAGGATATACCTACGGTATTCGCTGCGTTCGTGTAGGAGAATATTGCCCCGCTGTTAATCGCAATGTATTTAGATAACCTCTCAACTGCACTTATGTTGTCTATGGAGAACGTTCTCGTGACATCTCTTAAGAGCATCGTTTCGTGGAGATTCCTCAAATACTCCTTCTTCATCTCCACATTATCTTCGAGCACAACCTTAGGAAAGCCACCGTACAGGGCATGTTCCCAGATAATTCTCTTAGTTATCACTTCGTCAACCGCGCGATAGCCCTTCGCACGCAAGAACTCGTGAATGTTAAATGGATAAAGGCGCAGAATTGCAACGCGCCCGACTAAATAAGAGAGTACATCCTTGCTCAGTAAAATCTCAGAAGAAGAGGTAACCCAGATCTTGTGTCCCGTGTCCGCCAGATATTTTAACTTTGAGCCTGCGTCTCTGCAGTATTGGATCTCATCCAGCACGGCGATTTCGTATCCCGCTATGTACTGAACCTCAAACTTCTTTATGTCCTCGTCAAACAGCCTCCTCGCATCGGGATCGTCGAATAGAACGTACGAAGCGTTGTATCCTTTCATCAAATTCTTCAGCATGGTGGTCTTTCCCGCCTGCCTTGGCCCCACGAGTGCGACCACTGGATACCGCCCTGCAATTTTCAGAAACTTCTCCTCAATGTCCCTGTGTACGTACATCATGGTTATAATGTCCTCATAGTATATCAACATTACCAAAATTAAAGTATAGTTAAATTTTAGTCGGGTTAAAATTGAAGCGTTATTAAAAATTGATGCACATCGTTTTTTACGCGTTGGCCCCGCAGGCCGCTATGACCGCGTGTATCTAACACGGGGGTGTTTTTTTATCTCTCTCTGTTGCGTGTATAATATGCCCGGCCAATGCGGCCATTACGTTTTGATATTATCTCGAAAAAACAAAAACCCTAAAAGTGCCGCGGGCCGGAATCGAACCGGCGACCTTCAGATCTTCAGTCTGACGCTCTCCCTGCTGAGCTACCGCGGCCCAAGGGCTGTATAGACTGCGGGGATTTAAAATTTACTCCCATACCTTTTTATACCAGCCAAATATTATGAGGCTATGGCAGAAGAAAACTGGGAAAAGGATGTTCAGGGCTATATAGAAATGGGTCTGTTCGAGCCGGCGCTGGAACTGATAAACGGAATTTTAGAAAAAGAGCCCGAGAATAAAAAGGCCATGACTTACAAAGCGTACATATATCGCAGCATGGACAAAGACGAGGAAGCTTTGGAAATAGTGAACGAACTACTTAAGAAAGATATGGATGATGTTGACCTTCTTCTTCTCAAAGGCATGCTTCTATTTGACAATGAGGATTACAAAGAGGCAGCAAAGTACTTCAGGAGGGTTGTGGAGATAGAGCCCGAAGATAAAGGCATATTAACTGACGCCCTTTACAATCTCGCCTCCTGCTACGACTCTCTCGAAGATTTCAAGGCCTCGTCCAAATACTATAAGAAGATAATCGAAATCAATCCAGAAGACGAGGAAGCTTGGAACAATCTTGCGGTTAGCTTGATATTCCAGGAAGAGTACGAGAAGGCATTGGAGGCCGCCGAGAAAGCCATTTCTCTCGACGGAGAATACGACAACGCTTGGTACAACAAGGGCCTGGCACTATACTATTTAGAAAGGTACAAAGATGCAATAAAGGCATTTGATAAGAGCATAAAGCTCTCAGATGACCCCGATTCATGGTACGCCAAGGGAATGTGCTATCTGGCGATGGATATGAAGGAAGAGGCTAAAAGATATATAAAAGAGGCACTTAAGAGAAATCCCGATGATGAGGAGGCAAAAGAGACATTAAAGGCGATAGAGAATGAGTGAAGAAGAGGTGAGCAAGGAAGAAGTGGAAGCGGCTGATAGTGCGGTTAAAAAAGCCCTCCACATGTTTCCTCCAGGCATACTCTGGAAATTTGTTTTGGTGGGTCTTCTTGGGTTTTTCACCCAGTATTTTATCCTCACATACATCGATAGGACCCTCGACGTGGATATTACTCGCTGGCCTTTCTGGCTCTCGGTGGAAGCTGGAATTATAGTAACTTTCATTCTTAACGACCAGTGGGTTTTCAAAACTGAGTACGAGAATTCAATATGGATGCGATTTCTGAGCTACGAAGGTACGCTGTTCATAGGAGCAGTATTTCAGTGGCTTCTATTCATCGTATTTTACGGGTACATATTATTCGTTGGAAATCGCTTCTGGGCAAACGCTTGGGCCGTGTTCTTCGCTACGATATGGAACTACATAATAATGAAGAAGTTCATCTTCAAAGGTGGAAAAGATGAAGATAGCGGTGATGGGAGCGGGAGCAATAGGGAGCGTGCTGGGAGCGATTCTGTCGAAGAAGAATGATGTTCTTCTAATCACCCGAGGGAAACATCTGGAAAATATAAGGGAAAAAGGCCTCGAAGTTCGCGGCTTAACTTCAGGAATTTTTTATCTTGACGCTTTAGATTACTATCCCGGTGGGGCGGATTTGGTTATATTCTCTGTGAAAGCATACCAGACCGAAGAAGCGAAGAAAATAGTGATGAAAGAATATGCAGGCGAGCCGGTTATAACGTTTCAAAACGGCGTTGGTATAGTTGACCTTCTCAAACCTTTAGATGTAATTCCTGGAGTGATTACCCACGGTGCCACCCTTGTTTCTCCGGGAGTTGTGCTCCATGCAGGCTACGGGGACACGTACATAGGTGAGATTCATAGGGAGAGAAGTGAAAGAGTCGTTAAAATAGCGAAAAATTTCACAGAAGCGGGTCTAAGAACGGAAGCAGTGTGCGATATAATGAAGCGCCGCTGGCTAAAGGCCGGAGTTAATGCGATTGTAAATTCTTTGACTTCTATATTGAAAGTGAAGAATGGGGTAATATTGGAAAGTGAAAATTTGAGAAACGTGGTCCGATGCATGGCAAGTGAGATAAACGCCACCTTGAAAGAAAAAGGGATCGAAGAAGATGTTTACCCCATCGCTATAGATGTGGCTAAAAAAACAAGGGAGAACAAATCGAGTATGCTTCAAGACATAGAGAATGGAAAGAAAACGGAAGTGGATTACATAATAAAGCCATTTGCCAGAGGAGTTTGTGTAAAAATGATTTACAACCTGGTGAAATTCTTAGAGTCAGGGGTTTGATATGAATATAGAGGAAGAGATCAAAGAAAAAATGAAAAAATGCGATTTGGTGCTTGTGTGTCCGAATAAAGCGGTGGAAAGGTTGGCGATTTTTCTAACTAAGCTCGTATTTCCCCCCGTGGAGTACTCTCCACTTTCTCCAATTTTTGGATACAAAGGAAAGATTTATGGGATTTCAGAGGATAGAAATTTAGCGCGTATTTTGATAAGGAGAGAGTATGAATCCGTTTGTGTGCTCCATAGAAAAATTGAATACAGAAAGAATAGATTGAGCGATGTGTGGTACGCTGTAAAGAAATCTGAAAGTGGGAAAATATTTGTAAAATATGCTATCGTAAGTGTCTCTGGAATTTTATTTAACATGCTTTTCTTCTCCATCTTTTACGGCTTCCTAAAGATATGGGATATGCTCTCTCTTAGTTTAGCAATTGAGCTCAGTATAATACTCACCTTTCTGCTCAACAATTACTGGACTTTTTCACGAAGAAAATTCAAGAAATCGCTTGTTAGAAGAATGCTCTCTTATCACGTAGTGCTTTTAGTGGGTACATTGATAAATCTCCTCGTTTATTATCTTTTATCATTTACATCGCTTAACTATCTTCTATCGGATTTTGTGGGAATAGTAATTGCAAGCATCTGGAACCTCTACATGGTTGATGTGCATGTGTTTTTCGCCTACAAACCAAAAGACAATCCATGAATAACCGGGAAGGTAGCGAGGAGGGGAAATTTCGAACCGCAAGGTGAGATTCACCCCCATAGTAACGCGGGGAGGGGGATTTGAACCCCCGCGGGCAATAGCCCAATGGCTTAGCAGGCCATCGCCGTACCGCTCGGCCATCCCCGCCTAACGGGAAATGGAGAATTCGATATATAAAATTATCTTCAATTCGGGGAAAATTTTATCCCCCTTTAAATCATGCCCCGCAGTATGAGAGCATTGCTAATCGGAAGGTTTCAACCGTTTCACAACGGCCATATGGAAGTTGTTAAATACATAGTATCCAAGTACGATGCGGTCATAATCGGGATAGGAAGTGCCCAGTACTCGCACACCACCGATGACCCGTTTACAGCAGGGGAGCGACATTTGATGATATCCAGAAGCCTGGAAGAGGCAGGCATTCACAATTATTATTTGGTACCAATTGAAGACCTGCACCGGAATTCAATATGGGTAGCACACGTGGAATCCATAGCTCCTCCCTTCGACGTGGTCTTCGCGAATAACCCTCTCACGAAGAGATTGTTCTACGAAAAGGGCTACAAGATTGAGACGCCTCCTTTCTACGATCGCTCACGCTATTCTGGTAAAGAGGTGAGGAGGAGAATAATAAAGGGCGAGCCGTGGGAGCATCTGGTACCCGGGCCGGTGGCTGAGACCATAAGAGAGATTGATGGAATAGGAAGATTGAGAACACTGGCCCAGAGCGACGACGAGTGATTATACATTTTTGTCCAAAAACTTTTTTATCTTACTCATCTATGCGCATTGCGGTGATTTGAGATGAAGATATGCATTGCATCCGAGAATGCAGGCGGGTTAAATGACATAGTGAGCTCGGTGTTCGGAAGATGTTCAAGTTTCACAGTAGTGGAAATCGAAGGAAATGAAATAAAAAAAGTGTACGTAGTAAATAACCCGGGTGCGGAAGCATCAAGCGGTGCAGGCATCCAGGCAGCTCAGAAAGTTTTAGACGAGGGTTGCTCCGTGATCATATCAAGTTCCGTGGGTCCCAACTCAGGAGAGGTTTTCAGGATGGGTGGTGTAAAGATGTACTCCGCTCCAGGCATGAAGATAGAAGATGCGGTACAGAAATTTATTCGCGGAGAGCTACCTGAAATTAACCCACAGGGAAGCAAAGGTCCCGGTATGGGTGGCGGCAGAGGCATAGGAGGAGGTCGCGGTATGGGCCGGGGTAGGGGACGAGGAATGGGACGCGGCGGTTGGTGATACCCATGAAAATAACGGTCACCGGCGGTAAAGGAGGCACCGGAAAGAGTACGGTGGCTACCAATCTCGCATGGGCTCTCTCCAAGAAGTACCATGTTGTGTTGGTAGATGCGGACGTGGAGTGTCCGGATGATCACATTCTTCTCTCTACTAATCTGAGTGAAGAGGAAGATGTTAATTTATTCAAGCCTAAATTCGATTACAAAAAATGCACAGCATGCGGACTCTGCGTTGAGAATTGCAGCGAACACGCACTGGTAAAATTTAAAGAGGGATATCCGTTTCTAATGCCCACGCTTTGCTCGGGGTGCCGCACCTGCCAATTAGTATGTCCAGAAGAAGGGGCAATATTGGATGATTATCGATTCGTCGGTAACACTTATCACGTGAAGGTGCATGATAATTTGGAGCTCGTGACCGGGTTATTGGGGGAGGGAGAGGAGAGGTCATACCCGATAGTTCTGGCCGCAAGGAAAAGAGCTTTGAACATTCCCGCGGATATTCATCTTTTCGACACGATGCCCGGCACCGGCAATCATGTGGCTGCAGCCATAGAGGATTCGAAGGTTGTGATAGCG
>JALWEL010000080.1 GCA_027014065.1 DHVE2 group archaeon | reverse complement strand
GGCAATTCTATACAGGTGCAGAAGAACCTCAGCGGTGCGTTCGGCGTTGTCCTGAATGTCCTTTCTGAACTCTGGAGCCAGTTCTGGAATACGCTGGTGCAGGCCGGCAGGGCCGTGGCGCGGGCGGCGAGTTTCATAGTGCAGTGGATAACAGGTGAGTTAGAAAGAATCATAATTCCGTACGCGAGGGCCGCAGGGCATGACCTGTATGCTTATGTGAACGAGAAGGCGAGTGAGAAACCCGTTGTGAACAATATTAGAGAGCTAAGGAGTACGTTGAGTATGGAATCTCTCGGTATTGAGCGGGATATTGAATGGCTGTTTAAGGGATACACGGGTCCCATTTACGATGCGAGTGCTTTTGTATCGCCATACCTCACCATTCCGGGGGTAAGGGAATCATTCATTTACGTTCTAAGCGATAGTGTGGAGGCCGTAATAAGCGTATTTGGTGAGTTGCCGAGTCTGGAGATATCTCCCCAGGAGAGAAATAAAATGCGGAATTTCCTGCACTCTCATGTTGATGTAACGGATATTGATTCCTATCGCAAATTCTTCTTGAGCTATGCGGAGAGCATGATAGGCAGTGAGGTAAACATGCAGAGGGTTCTCAGTGATAATTCGGAGTATAAGTTTGCTATCGTGGTTGGTGAATACGATGCAAATATAGAAAATTCAGTTAAACACGATGTGGATCAGCTCTATAGCCTGCTGGAGACGCATGGATATACGATGCTGGAAACGGGCGACCATTACGAGAATCTGCAGCTAAGTGAAGATGAAATCAAAGAACTATTTGAAGATCTGCACGAGAATCTGAAACAACACACGAATGCAAAGGTGTTTATTGCATTCATAGGGCATGGCTGGACTGATGGGAGTGAAGGCGGTTATGTGCTGTTCGATAGCAATGAAAATTATCAGAGCGTGTATCTCTGGCAAGATATGGCGGATGATTTTGATTACGCAGTTCTGGATCAGAACGAAGATGTACAGTTAAGTTCGGAAGAACTGAACAATCCGCCCTATTCTACTCTGATTATGCTCTTCTCTACATGCTTCTCAAGGTACGCAATTGATGCCTTTTCGAGTAGAGATTCTCCACAGAAAAGAATACTTATCGCAATTGCGGACTATGACCAAGAGTCACATGGTTGGGATTATACACCAATCCCTTTCATATTCTTTACAGGTCACTTTACCAACAAATTGCAAGGAGATAACTGGGAGGAATTTTTAATGACTTTCACACAGGTTGGTCTTTTACCTATAATTTCTCTAACTGGTGTTTCTCTATTTGCTAAAATAATATCTTGGGGGTTTAAGATAATAGTAAGAGTTCTCACGGGAGTTCTGTTAGGAAGTGTATTGATGGGTCTGGTTTCGGTTTTACTTATGAACTATTATTACACAGGCAATGATATTTATACTGCAACTCTTTGGGGAGCAAAATGGGCATCTTATGGTATTTTCTTTGGTATCCTTCAATCTTCTACAACATATCTATATAATCAACAACTTGCGCAGGAGGTGGTTCTATAATGCAGCGTTTTACCTGTGTAAGAGCAAAGGAAAAAATAATCTTTATAAATTTTGTAGGGGGTACTCTCTTTATTGTCTTCTGGTGGTATCTTCTACTCCTATTTGGAAATTATTTGGTATACCCAACATATAAGGATACAACGGTAATAACCATCCCTCTATCAGCCTTATTAATAGTGGATTTTTTGTTATCATTCGTTGTATATAAAACATCAAATTTGAGTAGAATCTTTTTATATGTAGTTGGTGCTGTTCATTTAGCGATCATCTGCCTTTTTCTATATATACCATATGCACTAGATGTATACTTTCAAGATTTCAGAAATGTGGTGCTGATAATTTTGATAATGATTTACTTATATTTCCTCTCTATGTGGAGGAGAAAACTTAGTAAAAATAATACTAGGGGTGTTTTCATTGATGAAAAAACTTAACGATCCTTCCTACTCAACCTGATTATGCTCTTCTCTACATGCTTCTCAAGGTATGCCATTGATGTCTTCGCAGTTAGGGACTTTCCACAGAAAAGAATTCTTATCTCAATCGCGGACTATGATGAAGAAAGTTGGGGAATAGAAACGCCAACACCGGGAATCATCTTCACTCATCATTTTACAGACAATTTACAGGGGGATTATTCTGAGGCGTTTGGGTTTACATTTGTGCAAGTATTTCTTGGCTTTATAACTCTTATACATTACTATCTTTTCAACCTACATGATATTTTAAAATCAATTTTATTACTTGCATTTGCTGGGATGGGTGGTCTGCTAGGAATGTTTTTGGCGGGAATACAGTTAGGTATTATGGCAGGGGATTTTGCATATATTTCTGGGCTTATAAATAACATTTATGTGCATACAAATATGCATATCCATTTACCAGATATGGATTATTTTTCGGACTTTTCCATTCGTCAACACCATTTATATATAATTATGAATATGCAATGGGGGTGGAAATATGAGATACCACACTTTGATTATTATTTTACTGGAGATAATCATTATTTCTATTCTCGTATTTATTTTGATTCTGCCATCAGGTGGTTTGGCAGGTTTAATAACATCATTCTCTTTTATTCAAATAGTAATTTCAATAAAATTTAAACAAAAAACTTGGGTAAGGGATACTCTGATAATCCAGTTTATGATTCTACTTACTCTTACACTTGCAATAATTTCCCCCTTAAAGATTTCATCTGTGTAATTAGATTGCGATCAGGGAACTTTAAAGAGAAAACCTTAAAATAGAAGGAGGTGATGTATAGAATATGAGCGAGGTAGAGGAGATAAAAGATAAAAATTACGAGTTCTACATCAACACCGACCTGAGCGAATACGCAGGAAAATGGATTGCCATAGTGGATGGAAAAGTCGTGGCGAGCGGGGACAGAGCGGATGAGGTATACAGGAAAGCAAAAGAGAGGTATCCTGACAAAATAATAGCGATTGATATGGTACCCTCTGACGAGATGCTGGTTCTATAAGGGAGGGGCTACGATGAATATAGAATTCAAATACAGAAAAATGGAAAGTATTATTGTGGGTACTATAGAGAGGCCCCTTGCGGACATCTTTGTGAAAAGTAAAGATGGCGATTGGATTGAGTTTCATCCCTTTATAGATTCAGGCGCTGATATAACTCTGCTTCCCTATTCATTCGGGATTATGCTGGGCTTGTCAAAAGAACTTGGTGATATAAAAGAACTTAAGGGAGTTAGGGGAATAGGACTCCCGGTGATTATCACCAGGGTAAAGATGCGAATAGGAGACGTGGAATTAGAGCCGCGAGTTGCGTGGGCGTTGATAGAAGAGGCCCCGCCATTGCTAGGAAGATTGGACATCTTTGACAGGTTCAACATCACATTCAAAGAGAGGGAAGGAAAGATAATATTTGAACCTGTATAACCATTTTGATGGAGGAGGGAATGTGAGTATAGGAAACAATTGTTTTATTGCCTACAGTGATAGCGCAGAGGTTCAGAATTTAAGCAGGATGCAGATAAATTCGTCTTTGTGGAGCGCAATTCTCCACACCAAAGATTACGACGGAGATGGAATTCCGGATGGCTACGAGTTAGCCACGGCATACTGGGTATATGAGAACAACAAAACGGCATGGAGAGCAGGGGACTATCTCAATCCCACGAACGCCAGCGATATCTATTTAGATTTTGACAAAGACACGCTGAGCAACATAGAAGAATATCAGAGAGACCCAGCAGGAGATTACGACGGCGACGGCACGCCGGACATCTACGACGACAGGGACGACAACGACGGAATACCAACAAGTGTGGAGCTGCAGAATCACCTCGATCCGTTCAACCCGCTGGACGCTCTGGGCGATCTGGATCACGACGGATTAAGTAACCTCTTCGAGTCCAAGCACGGGCTGAACATTCAGGACTCGGACACGGACCACGACGGGATAAACGACGGTGATGAGTTGAATTACTGGAACGTAACAATGGGATTGGACATGGATACATCCGTTGAATACTGCAAAATACCAGATGTGGATAGAGATAAC
>JALWEL010000079.1 GCA_027014065.1 DHVE2 group archaeon | reverse complement strand
CAATTTCACGCACAAAGACGATTGGATGAGCGGGTACCGCCTCGCGCTGTGGAATGAGTACAACTGGAGCATCGCTTATTACTTCTCGCTGAAGCTCAATAAGAGCTATGATGTGATTTTAAGCAACATCAACAGTCAGCCGGATGTGTACATCCCACAGTATGTACAGGCGGACGCTCACAACGCCTCCTATGACGAGAACGCCACTAAGTATCTCACCTCCCAGTTCAACCCGATGATAGTGGAGAACATGCCGCCCGTCGTGGTTAAATTCAACGTGAATTTCACCTATTACTTCCTCACCGCAAAGATGCAGGTCTACGCCATCGTGAGGGATGCGGGAGCGATAAAGAAAATAGAGCTCATAGACTCGGACTTCGGGCAGAGCCACACCTGGTATCCGCATGAGAAGAGTGCTACGATAAATTACACGTTCTGGGCATCGCCGTGGGGCGCGAATTTAGGCGCTAATATCACGCTCATCGTGGAGGATATGCGCGGGAACAACGCCAGCATGAGCCAGGTGGTGTACGGGCCTGCTGGCACATTGATAAAGATGTTCCTTGACTGGATCTCGCCGTTCCTGCGTGTGCTTGGCGAGGCGTGGAAAGCGGTGCAGAGCGCGGCGAATTTCATTGTGCAGTGGATAAAAAGCAAAATTATGGACAGTATAAATACAATTTTTGGTCCTCTAATAAATACTATAACAGGCCTATTAAATTCAATCAATGATACTTTTCTGAACGCGTATGATTACTATGTTGCTCATGGAGATTTAGGTCCATGGAAGAACAATATCACAGATTTGATCATATGGAAATTGTGGGTTCCGATATTTGCAGCTAGCGTTGCTTTAATTACAGCGTTGTTTGTTCTAACATATACTACGATGGGAATAGGAGCATTGGTGAGTGGCATAATTGCAGGATTGGTTATGCAGGTAATATTCACTGCAATTCTGGGAAGTCTAACTATGCAGGCGGGGACAATACCGGTGGCAATACCCACAACGCTTTCTGCCGCAGCATTGATTTATTTCCTGAAATCCATATATGATAGTGTTTCTGGAGGGCAGAAAAACAAAGAGGTTAGAGGAAATGGAGGAACATGGCTGGACTACATAGATGCGATTTTAGGTTTGTTCAGTGCCATAATTACATCCGTACTCCTTGCAAAATACGATCCCACCGGTGTAGAAGGTGGCGGAGTGACATTCACCGCTGCTGTATTGGGTATACTAATTGGATCTCTTGGTTTAGCGCTTCTTCCACTTACCAGAACTGGAGCAATGATTATAGGAGGAATTGCCGCAATCTTAGGTGCTATCGGGCTAATTGCAGAACAGTTTACCAGAGGCAAAGAGACTGATTTTACTCCAGCCACACGGATTGCATTAAAAATAGCAGATGGGTTCTGTGCTGCTTCGATAATAATATATGTAATCTCACTCAAATCATAGAGAGGTGGTGATGAAAATGTGGGTCACAAACAATTATATAGAGAAAAAATGGATAAAATTCTATAGCAATCCAGAAAATAGTATGAAAGATTATATATTAGTTTCAGTGGTTAGCAGTATAATTCTTATCCTGATTACATGGGGTATTTTTCTATACCTGATTTTTACTACAACCAGTGTAATGTATATATTAATATGCATCGTTGTAGGGGCACTTCTTACACTCCATGAAGTGCATACATGGATTATGCTGGATTACCTAAAGTTCTCTTGGCAGCCAATAAAAGTAAGGATATCCGATAATGGTTTAGAAATAATAAATTTGTTCGGGAAATACAAAATCATAATGTGGGAAGATATCAAGAAAATAGAGCATCCAGAAGGACGTAAAAATTATGTTGTCACTATAATTCCAAGGCCAAAGCCACCACCGATAATAGCCCCTCGTAAAATAAACATCGGCTTGGACTTAGAAATAGGCCCCAAAGTATTGGAACAGTGGAATTTATTCCGCTCCAAAGATGATCACAGTCAAGGTTTAAAAGGAGGCGGACATGAGAATGGGTGATGATATTCTCTCAATAATGCTTCCTATGATTGGAATAGTAACAGGACTTTACGCGATAATAGGTTCTGCAGTAGCCTACAAATTTGCCGGAAAGAATAGAAAAAAGAAATATATTATATTGACTGAAGCGATGGGGGTGCTGGCAGTAATATTAGGGGTGATCTCATTACTCACCTGAAAATAAAATCTGCGAAAACCTTAAAATAGAAGGAGGTGATGTATAAGTATGGAAGCAGTGGTAATGAAAAAGATAGGGGAGATATTAATCCGGAAATCTGCCATTATAGATCTACTTCGCTATGTGGATGAGAGGGCGAAGGGTGGAGACATTAAGGAGATAAGGGATTTCGAGCCGGATATTAGTCTGAGTGAATTGGTCATCTCAGAGCGTGAGGAAGAATGAAGTATTATTTTGACACATCAGCTATAGTTAAGAGGTATCACAGGGAGAAAGGCACCGAAAAGGTGGATGAGATTATAGAAGGTGACAGTGAAATTTATATATCCACGCTGGCAATAGCGGAGACAATATCTGCGTTCACCAGGTTGATCAGCGGAGGCATAATTAGCAAAAGCAAATATAAAAGAATCTCCGAGATATTCTTCAGTGACGTTGAAAGCAGATATATTCCAGTGCCGCTATCTGACGATCTGATAATTAAAACCGTCGAAATAATAGAAAGGAATAATTTAAGAACACTGGATGCCCTCCATCTCGCAGTTGCGGTGGATCTTTGCCCCGAACAAGAGTGCATTTTTGTAAGTGCAGATAGAAAACTTTTAGATGCAGCTAAAAATGAAGGCTTTGAAACATTAAATCCAGAAGAATAGATACGCTAGGTGAGGGGGATATGGGTGTATATCCATCTCATTTTGACCATGATGTTCTGAAATACGGAACGAACCCGCTCAATCCGGATACCGATGGAGACATGTTAGTGGATGGAATGCAGGCAGATTTCAGCAAGGTAAGCTGGAAATATGTTAAGAGATTCAGCCATGTTTACGAAGAACTCAACGACACGTGGGCGGGAAAAACCATGTACGGCGAGATTCATCTCAGCACGAATCCCCTGAGTTACGATACCGATGGAGATGGCGTTGGAGACGGAGATGAATATTTCTACATACTTGCCATAGGAATAACTAATCTCTCCGCAATGCAGAACATTCTTCACACCCGTGATTATGATTCCGACGGTTTGCCCGATGGATATGAATATCTATCATGGAGATACTACGAAGAGGTAAAAGGCACGGATAAGGCGGTGGCTCAATATCTGATGCTCAATTATTCTGGAGATGCTTATCTTGATTTTGATTCTGACGGTCTTACCAATTTAGAGGAATATCAGAGAGACCCAGCGGGAAATTACGACAGTGATACCAAGCCCGATATTTACGATAACGATGATGATAATGACGGAATACCAACAAGTGTGGAGCTGCAGAATCACCTCGATCCTTTCAACCCGCAGGACGCTCTGGGCGATTTGGATCACGACGGGCTGAGCAACCTCTTCGAGGCACAGCACAATCTGAGCATACAGGACTCGGACACAGACCATGACGGGATAAACGACGGCGCGGAGTTGCGGTACTGGGAGCGCCGGCTCGCGGCGCTGCACCCAGCGTGGAGCGAGGAGCAGGTGCTGAACATGTCGGTTAATTACACCCTCAATCCGGACGTGGATGGAGATAATATCACCGACGGTAAAGAAATCAACGGCTATGAGGTGAAGATAATCACGGGATGGAAAGCAGACGGAACTCCGATAAGCGAGATGCGCCATATTTCGCCGAGCGAGTTAGACCCACTCGTGCCATACGCCAATTCCACAGGGGTATGGACGGACACAGATGGGGATAGCATCCCGGACGTCGTGGAAGCAATGTTATCCAACACATCATACTGGCGGTTTTTAGTGGTCGAATATCCACTGTTGTGGGCGCAGTACTCGTGGGCGGCCAAGTATTACGACACAATAAAGAACAAAGAAAATGAAACCGCCGCTGAGCAGTGGCTTCATGATCAATTTAACCCGCTCATCGTGGATCATACTC
>JALWEL010000078.1 GCA_027014065.1 DHVE2 group archaeon | reverse complement strand
TCCAATTCCTACAAATCCGTCTCCATTGCCCACGGCAACCATCACGGAGAACTTCGTCCTCCGGCCACTATCGGTCATTCTTTGAACCATGCGAACGTCTATAACCTCATCCTGAAGCGTATCGCCTAAAAGCGCGTCCACTATCTCCGGCTCCCTGAGTGGCAGATTGCTCCTGAGAGCCTGCGACATGGAGGTTATCTTTCCCTCGGCAACCAGTTTGCCTAACCTTGTTTTGGGTTCCCAAGTCATATTCATACCTCCAGCTTAGATTTGACTTCGTTGAACATTTTTTCCACATCCTCGCCAATGTGCTTTCCCACTATTCTCTCGTCGGATGGATATACCTCTTCGCTGTGAGGGATTTCGACTCCGGCATCCACCAAGCCTTTAAGGGCCGCAAAAAGTTTAGAACCCGCAATAGCAGGATGGCGCCCGATATCGAGAACTGCCTCATTTATGTTCTTCTTCAAAGCTTCCTTTCCCGCAAGGTAACCTGCTAAGTAAGCGGCGGGAATGCTTTTGTAGGAGCGATTCCATCCGTGCTTTTTGAGCATGTCCGAGGTGACATTCACGAGGATCCTATCTCCATCCTCATGATATTCCACTATCTGAACTATTACCCTGCTATTCGTTTTTCTAACAACAGCCCTCGGCATTCCTGATTTGAGTAACGCCAAACGCTTTCTGTAATCGGTTTTTCCTTCCCTTCTTCTCCTCATCTTAACCCTGTATATTGCGTTCTCTGCCATTTTCATTCCTCCTTAATATAACCCTCTGCCTTCATGTGCATGAGGAGATGATTCTTGTTTTTGAACGTGCCGCCCTTCGCAAGCATGTAGAACCTGCGATACGTATGCTTATCAATCTTGCCGCTGTCTCTCAAATCCCTGAGAGTTCTCCTTATTGACCTTATGTTCCTCATCCACCTCTGCTTGCGGGGGTACCTTGCGTACTTCTTACCCTTTCTAGATCCGTGTCCGCTTCTGAGGCCTTTCTCCTTCTGCCTCTTTATATAATTAGCCCTAACTCTCGAGGTCCCCTTCACCTGCTTCTTCTTTATGAGACCTCTCTTTATGAGCATCTTCACGTCTTCCCGCGTCACCGCTTCTTTTATTTCATCAAGGGCATTCGGATCAAGCCAAACTCTATCTTCACCGCATTTGAATATATCCGCTGCTAATCTTCTCTGAAACCTTACGTCCATCATTCCTCACCCCCTTGCTCGGTGAGATGCGGATTGAGAACCCTTATCCCTAATTCCTTCGCTTTCTTCTCGATCTCCAATCTCTTTTTCATCCCAACTCTGCTCGCGATTCTTATGGCTTCCCTCTCTGGATTAACCTTTTCAACCTCAGCGGGATTATGAACTAACACTTCCCTGAACCCTGAAGGGTGCAAACCGCGCACCCTTTTTGGATTCCTGTATCCTGAATCCACTACTGGCGGACGATATCCCTTGTGATTTCCCAGCTTGGAATGTTTCCCCTTGGGCTTTCTCCAAGAGTCGCCCAATCTCTTGTAGCGGAACCATTCCTGCCTTCTAAATTTAGGCCTTCTACGATTCATCTCGTTGCGGAGCCTCAGGAGCCTCTTTTCCTCATCGGTAAGTTTTGGCTTTGCTTTTACCATTTATTTCACCCCTTTTTAACTATGTATATTCCGTCCTGGAATACACGCGGGTCTCTATCCTTAATTTTAGTAGCCCTTTCAATATTCGCGGCGGTCTGTCCGGCATGCTCTTTGTTTGCACTCTTAACCACCACTGTATCTCCTTTGATTTCCACTTTAGCGTCTCCGAATATCTTCGCATATCTAGGAGCCCTCTCTCCTAAGAAATTCTCGATTACCACCTTATCGCCCTTCACGCTAACCTTCATTGGGAAGTGCGCATACAAAATCTTCAGATGGTACTCGAATCCTTCGGTGACTCCTTTCAACATATTGTTTACATGCGCTTTCCACGTGCCAGCTAATGCGTAGTCTTTCTTCTTTGGAAGCGCGCAGTATATCACTATCTTCCCATCTTCAATATTTAAATCAACGTGATCATGTTTGAATTCCCTCTCAAGCTCGCCTTTGGGGCCCTTCACCTTCAAGATGAAATTCTCGTATGTCACGTTAACTCCATCGGGAATTGCGATTTCATGTTTGATTTCAGGTGCTACTGGCATTCTCAATCACCTCAATACACATACGCTAAAAGCTTTCCACCCACACCCATCTTCTTCGCTTCGCTGTGAGTCATCACTCCGCGATTCGTCGTAATTATCAATATTCCGAAGTCCTGAGCTGGAAGGTACCTCGATTCGAATTTTTCCATCTGGTCCTTCTTCACAGAGAATCTGGGCTTTATAGCTCCGCACTTGTTTATAGTTGCGCTCAATTTCACCCTGAATATACCGCCTCTTCCGTCTTCCACATATTCAAATTCCTCAACGTAACCGTGCTCTTCCATTATCTTAAGTATTCTGCCTATTAGTTTCGAAGCGGGCCTTATCTCTATTTCCCTCCTTCCCGCCATGGCGGCGTTGTTCATCTTCGAAAGAGCATCTCCAAGTGGATCATTCTGCATTTTTTACCACCTCACGAATATTTTCTGAATCCTAACTCGTAGGCAACCTCTCGGAAGCATTGCCTGCAGAGCCTGAGTCCGTATCTCCTTATGATTCCTCTCTTCCTACCACACCTCACGCATCCTTCGCTTCTGCCAAACTTCTTCTTTGGCCTGAGAACCACTCGCACCATTATTCCACCTCCAGTATGTTGAGGTTAAAGTTCTCACGCATGTACTGCATGGCCTCTTCCCTCTGCACTCTGTGCCTCATGGGCACCTTGGCTCTCTTTATCCTTCTTCTAGACACCCTGTAGCCGGGGCGCTTGAACACCACACTTATGTCCATACCGAATATACCTATCTCTGGGTCGTATTTAACCCCTTCAAACTCAGTGTAATCGGAAATACCGAAATTTAGATTGCCCTGCGCATCGAAAGAGTAATTGGGAACCTTGTAATCGCGAACCCAAAGCGCCTTCTTCAGAAATTCCTCAGCCTTTTTACCCCTGAGAGTGACTTTAATCCCGATAGGCAAACCCTTTCGAATGTTGAAATCCCTAATTGTCTTCTTGGATTTCAGGTGGACGGGCTTCGCTCCGGTGAGAATATCTATGACCTTTTCCGCTCTTCTTAATTTTTCTCCAGCCTCACCGACGCCTATGTTCACCACCACTTTGTCTATCTGAATCTTTCTCATGGGATTATTCATCTTCTCTTCCTTCATAGGGCACTCACCTCAGGTATAGTCACTTCGGGCTTGCCCACGCCCACCACGAACACATTCCTCTTTATCGTTTCGAATCCTTCTTCGAATTCCACTATGTTATCCGATGCGCTCTTGGTAACGCGATATTCTTTTATGTGAGCAACCTGACCGCGATGTGAGCCGCTTATGATCATGGCTACACTTCCCTCTTTTAAGGGATAATGTCCGATTATTTCTTGGCTCGGGAGTTTTATCTTTAGCACATCCCCCGTCTTGTACTGGTTTTTATCGAGTAAAATGTTCCTTCCGTCGTGGAGATTCAACGCGATTTTTCCGCCCTTTACCGCAGTTTTGTTCTCAATCCTCACGAGCTTCCACTCCGCGTGGTCCTCTGGGATTTCGAGAACCCTCAGATTACCGCGAACATCGTACATGACACGATAATTCTTTCCACCCAAAGATATTACATCCATGAATCCAACCGGAAACTTGAGGTCGGTTACGACTCTTCCGTCAATTTTAACTGCCCTCGATGCAACTATTTTTTTAGCTTCTCTTCTGTTGTCCGCAACGTTCAATATATCCCTGAGAACGATTAACAGGGGCAACGATTGCTCAGCCGCATGGGGCCCCGGAGATGGTTTAATAACGAATGGGTATTCTTTCCTCGGTATTTTCCACATCTTCGGAGCTGCAAGGCGCTTTATGTGGTTACTCATTATCGCTCACCTCTTCTTCATTCTCTTCTTCCGTTTCATTTTCTTCTTCTTTCTCTTCTTCCTCCTCACTCTCCTCGCTCTCTTCCTCTTCGCTTTCTTCCTCGTTCTCTTCGATTTCCTCTTCCTCCTCCACTATGCTTCCCCTTCTTTCTTCAGCAATGGAGTATATTTTTTCCTTTCTCTTAGGGTCGCTGAGCTCCAGCTTGATTATTTCCACGTTGGACGGATCAAGCCAAAATTGAACGCTCTTGTTATCCGTCCTTCTAATAGTGACCCCCTCGACAGCAATCTTCATGTTCTTGAGATTCACTTCAACGACCTTTCCTTCATGCCCCTTAAATTTGCCGCGCATAACACGGACGACATCTCCCTTCCTCACGACCAAATTTCTCATCCCATATTTCTCGTAAAGATTCTGCGAAAGATGCGCCTTCATCATCTTCTGTCTCCTGTGCTTCGGAGCCTCGTAAATCATTTTTCTTTGCTTCCTTGGCTGATGTGAAACCATAACCATCACCTCACACAATTATGCTGGAAATTGCAGCTACTCTGGGCCATCTCTCCGTGGCTTCCCTTGCCACCGGACCCTTTATCTCGCTTCCCTTCGTCTCGCCGGTCTTCGTGGTTATCACGCATGCGTTGTCTTCGAATTGAACAACTGTCCCATCTGCCCTTTTAAATGGCATCTTCTGCCTTATGATCACAGCCGGAAACACCTTCTTCCTCATGTCAGGGGAACCCTTCTTAACGCTAACTATGACCATGTCTCCAACGCCCGCCGTGGGGTACTGCCTAGCGGTGGTGTGAAAATTCAGAACCTGAATAATCTCCACTACCTTAGCACCCGTGTTGTCCGCACATATCAATTGGGCGCCCGTTGGAAGTCCGCGACTCTGATTACCTGCAATTCCCTTCATCTCATTCACCTCTTCTCAACCACAACGAAACTGACGCTTTTGGCCAGAGGCCTGCATTCCATAAATCGAACATGATCACCAACCTTCGCATCTATGCACGGAGGATTGTGAACATGGTACCTCGACCTTTTTTTCTCGTACCTCTCGTACTTCTTATTGTACCTCAAATACTCCCTCTCCACTACTATGGTCTTATCCATCTTATCGGAAACCACTACACCTTCCATAATCTGCCCGCGCACCTTCAAATTACCATGCCACGGACAATTTGGATCCTCGCATTCCTTCTCCGGCGGTTTCGCATCGATTCCTATATCTCTCACCATTTTCTTCGCCTCCATATTACCTTCTTGGTCCTTTCATGCGGTCTGTAATTTATTTTATCGCCAATTATTATCTTGGATTTTTCACCCTCTTTGAACATGAACTTTGCTCCCCTTTTCTGTATCATCTTTCTCCCATTTTGAGTTTTTATTACGAGCATGTTTTTCGTTTCATCAATAACTATTCCCTCGATGCCTACCTGCAAATAATTACTCGAATCAACAACCTCGCATTTGAGTCCGATTAGTTCATGTGCCTCCAGATATCTGAAATTCATCATTCTGCACCTTCTTCGTTCATCACGGTGAGCAGCCTTGCAATCTGCCTTTTCAGGCTCCTTATCTTACCAGGGCTCACCGGCGCGCCGCCCATGGCGCTGACGCCCATCTCGTGCATGAGCTCTTCTCGCAGGTCACTGAGCTTCTTCATCCTTTCCTCGTGACTCATTTCCCTTATCTGCTTTGCCTTCAGTTCCTTCGGCATCCTTCTTCACCTCTTCTTTCTTCTGCTCTTTCTTTTCATTTTTTTCCTTTGCCTCGGGCTTCTTCTCCTCTTTCTCGAGTTTCTTTTCTTCCTTCTTCTCTTCTCTCTTTTCCTCCTTCGCTTCCTCTTTCACTTCCCCTTTTTCCTCTTTTTCTTCCTTTTCCTCTTCCTTTGGTTTGGGCCCGAGGATGTTTATCTCATCGGGAAGCTTGATTTCGGGAGGCATGATTTTCACCGTTACACCAATTATACCCGGCTTGGTCTTCGCGGTGGCGTAACCAACGCGGACCATCTCCGCCGTATGACCGCAGTATTTCACGGTGCCCTTGGTGAATTTTTCAGTCCTCGATCTATCCCCTGTCAATTTTCCAGAGATTATGATTTGGGCACCCTTGGCTCCGTTTTCCATAATTCTTCTGAGCGTGGAATGCCCGGCGCGCCTGAAGTGCCAGCCGCGTTCCAAAGCTGAAGCTAACTTCTCAGCCATGATTTGAGCGTTCAAATAGGGATTCTCACTCTCTTTTACCTCAATCATTGGATTTTCCACACCGAATCTCGATTGAAGAACATCCGTCAATTCCTTTATCTTCGAGCCTTTTCTTCCAATCACGAGGCCCGGGCGCTCCACTTCGAGAATTATGCGCGTCCCGAGAGGAGTTCTCTGAATCTCCATACCACCGAATCCTGCACTCCTTACCTCTTTCATAACAAATTCTTTTATCAGCATACGATTGAGGTTTTCCTTGACAAATTTTCTCTCATCCATGCTCATTCCTCCTTCTCCTCTCTCTCCTCCAGAATCACTTCGATGTGAACCATATCCCTTCTTATCTCTGTGGATCTTCCCTGCGCTCTGGGCATGTATCTCTTGTACACCTCACCCTTGTGGGCGGCTATGTGCATTATGTAAACATTATCCGTGTCTAACTCTTTATCCTCCGCATTCGCTTCCGCGTTCTCTAGAACTTTGAGTATGTGCTTCGCTTCTTTCACCGGGTATTTCCCTGGACCCATTCCTTTCCTGTGGGACACCGAATCCAGATACCTAAAATAAGGAACCGCTCTCTTCTTTTTTATCACGTCCTCTAAGTAATCCTTCGCGTCCTCGAGGCGCATTCCCTTCAGAGCGCGGCAAAGGTTCACGGAATCCTTCAGGGAGATTGGAAGATTTCTCCCGAAGGCCTTCGCATATTTATCTCCTTCAACCTTTATGCTGTACGGCATTTAATCACCTCACTTCAGCGGTACGAACTTGCTGCTGCGGGTTGCACCCACACCAGGTCCGCTATGCTTCACCTCTTTCCTCGTGAGAGCGAATTCTCCCAAATAGTGACCAATCATCTCTGGCTTAATATCCACTTCAATGAATTCCTTACCGTTGTGAACTGCAACCTTCTTTCCCACAAACTGAGGGAGGATGATTATATCTCTCCTGTGCGTCCTAACAGGCTTGCTCCCGTCGGAGGCAATTATCTTCCGAACCACCTTCATGCGCTCTTCGTCCCAGCCCCTTTTGAGGGTTCTCCTCCCCCTTGCGGGAAGCAGAGCTGCGAATTCGTCGAAATTCATCTTCTGCAATTCTTCTAACGAGTAGCCGCGATAGGAGAACTCTTTCATGCGGCCCATGGCTACCTTGTGCCTCTTCCTCTTCTTCCTCCTTGCGGCCTTTGCATTGGTAATCAGCTTTTTAGCCATCTAATTCACCTCTTCTTCTTTTTCTTCTTGGGAGACAATCTTCCTACCTTCCTGCCCGGAGGCGCATGCCTCGACACGGTGCTCGGCCTACCAACATGCTGATGATTGCCACCACCGTGCGGGTGATTCACCGCATTCATCGCCACACCACGAACCTGCACGTGCTTACGGGCCTTTGATCTCCAAGCGTGATAAACTTTACCTGCTTTAAGCATTGGCTTATCTTTCCTACCTCCACCGGCTATTATACCCACAACCGCTCTGCTCCTGGGGTCGAACATCTTGAACTCGCCGGAGGGCATCTGCACCGTTGTTTTCTCACCATGAGTGACGACCTGCGCGGACGCGCCGCCGCTTCTCACAAATTTACCTCCATCTCCCCAGTTCTTCTCGATGTTGTATATGGGCACACCCTCAGGTATGGAACCGAGAGGGAGTATGTTCCCCTGCACAACCTTTGCGTTAGAGCCTATCTCTATCTCCTGCCCTTCGTACATGCCCAGATGGGCGAGCATTAAGAATTTCTCACCGTTATCTAAGACTATTTCCGCGAGAGGAGTAGTGTGGCCCGGGTCATGGAATATTCTCTTCACATAGCCCTTACCCGAATCCACATTAGGTATCCTCGGCCTGCCAGCGTACCTGTGGCTAGGCGCCCTGTAGCGGGATGTTCCGCGACCTCTTCTCTGTGGTATTATCCTCTTACCCATTCACACCACCTCAGAATATGCCCAAGCGCATGCCGAGTTCCTCGGCACTGTACTCCTTCTTGAGCTTTATTATCGCCTTCTTCCCATAGCGAGATATCGTTATGTTCACCTTGTCCACCTTCACATCGAATAGATTCTCCACAGCGTGCTTCACCTGCGATTTCGTTGCATCTTTCCCAATTATAAATGTAAGTTTGTTTTCCTTCTCTATCATCAATAATGTTTTTTCAGTCACGTACGGTTTGAGAAGAACTTTCGTTGGATGGAAAGTCATTCAGTCCACCCCCTTAATTCCTCAATTGCTCCCTCTGTGAACACGGTCAGCCTTCCAGCATGAGTTCCCGGAGCCAAAATCTCCGCGTTGAGCTCCGCGGGCGTTACTATGTCCACACCGGGCAGATTTCCGAAGCCCTTCTTCACATTCTCTTTGTTCTTGACTACCAATAGCAAACTCTTCTTTTTCTTGTACCTTCTTCCGCGCATCTTTCCCTTGCCCGCGCGCACCCTCTTGACGCTCGCGCGAAGCACATCATCGTACAGACCCATCTTCTGAAGAACTTCAATTGCCTTTTTGACCCTGTCAATCTCTTCGAACTTATCCTCGACGACAACTGGAAGCGTGAGTTCCTCATTGAACTTGTGGCCCCTCTTCAGAACCATAACCTTGTTGGCCGTCATTGAAAGAGCGCTGTATTTCGCCAGTCTCCTCATCTTCTTGTTCATCTTCCTCTTCCACACCTTCTCAGTGGTTGGAGGATGGCCCGCGCGTCCGCCGCGCACATTGGGGAGATTTGCGCCTCTGGAAGAATTACCAATACGGGGAACCATCTTGGAAATTCCGTGTCCGGGACCCCACGAGGAAGCAACCTTCATCCCGGCGCCTTCTTTGATTCCATGAGGCTGAACCCTATTCAGTTGGAACACGCGAACTGCCATCCTTATCAGGTCAGGGCGATAAGGATAATTGAACTGCTCGGGAAGTTCCACCTGACCCTTTATTCCGCCATCTATTGTGTAAACATTGACCTTCATTCATCACACCCCCTGCTTGGATTCTCTGGAAACATAAGTAACTTCGATATCGTCAACATCCTCCAGAGTCTGCCTCACAGGATCTCGGAAGCGAACTAAGCGCTTTGCGGGCCCGGGCACCGAGCCGTGAACTAAAACGTATGGATTCTTCACTTCTCCATAATGCAGAAATCCGCCTTCTGGAGTGATTTCGCTCTCTAACTTCTTTTCTCCATCTTTATCCACTAAATCCACGAACTTGATTATCCTCTTGTTATACTCGGTCCTCTGATGGAAACCCATCTGGCCAGCCTGCGGGACGGTGTAGCGAACCCAGTCGGGATGCCATGGACCCAACGTACCAATCATCCTGCGATGCTTGCTGTTCTTGTGATTCAGAAGCTTGACTCCGAACCTCTTAACATGGCCTTGGAACCCCTTGCCCTTGGTTATACCGATAACATCCACAAATTTACCATTGGTCTTGAAATCCGAAAACTTGATTTCCTTGCCCAAAAGGTTCATGGCGTAATCTTTGCGCTCCTCCACGGTGCCCCCTCCAACCCTTATCTCCATGAGATCCGGAGCCTTCTTGGGCACACCGCTAACCATCTTGGGCTGAGTGTAAGCAACGATCCTAACCTCATCGAATTCCTTGGGAACCCTGCCCCTGCTCTCCTTGGGCATGGGTATCCTCCTCTTCAACCCCTCATCCAAATTTTCGGCCCATATCTCCCCCACACTCTTCAGGCCATACATATCCCTAAGATAAAATCGCACAGCTGCGACCTTCATGGGCGGAACTTCAATAACTGTCACCGGAGTCCAAATCTCTTGGCCTGCGGTTGTTGTTTTCTTTCTCCAGTCAACAGTCATCACGTGCGTCATTCCCGCCTTGTAGCCTGCGAAGCCCTGTATTCTCGGGCCGTCCTCAATCTCAGGCCAAGTCCTTATTCTCGGAACTATACTCTTCGCTCGCTTGCGCGGATAATATGCCATAGAGCCACGTCTCGGATGATGTGCACTTCCCATTTCGATTCACCTCGCCATTAGCCGTGACGCCTGTTTCCGCGAGCCAAAACGCCGCTTGGCTGCGGGTGCTGGGCCTTATCCAGTTGCCCAATGCGTCTGGCTAACTTTTTTGGAGTGTAATGGCATTTTGTATATAAAGAATTCGGATTGCCGGGGATTTAAGTTTTCCCATAGTGCGCTGCAAAATCTATATAAATGGGATGCTATTAACCATTGAGTGGTGCAATATGTCGTGGAAGGATACGGAAGTTAGAAATCTCAAAGTTGGCGGATACATGGTGATTGACGACGAGCCGTGCAAGATCGTGGAAATGACAACCAGCAAGCCGGGGAAGCACGGAGAAGCAAAGGCGAGGATCGTGGCGATAGGCGTGTTCGACGGGCAGAAGAGGAGCGTGGTCTATCCGGTGAAGCACAAGGTTAAGGTTCCAATCATAGAGAAGAGGGACGCTCAGATTTTAGCGGTGATGGGCGATGAGGTTCAGCTTATGGACTCGGAAACATTCGAAACATTCGAAATTCCAATACCCGAAGAATTAAAAGACCAAGTGGAGCCGGGAAAGAACGCGCAGTACTGGGAAGCAATGGGCAAGAGAAAGCTCATGAAGGTATCCTGAAATGCTCCTTCATTTTTCCGACGCAACGGAAGAGTACGAAAATTCCCGCTTTGTTATTTTTTCCGTCCCTTTCGATTCCACATCCTCATTTCGCCATGGCTCCAAATTTGGCCCCGATGAAATCCGGAAGGCTTCTTACAATCTGGAAAATTACTTGGTGGAGCATGATTTATCGTTGGGGAATATAAGAATTCACGACTTCGGGCACATCATATCTCTGGACGAGGATTGCGGGGTGGAAGAAGTCATTGATGCGGTGAAATTCTACGCGGACAAATTATTCTCCGAGGGAAAATTCCCAATTATGTTAGGAGGGGAGCACTCCATATCCGCGGGAGTGGCCATGGCTCTCCCCGAGGATACGGGAATAATATTCATAGACGCGCACGGAGATTTCAGAGACCAATACTTGGGAACGAAGTGGAGCCACGCCGCGTGGGCCCGCAGGGCGTTCGAAATCCTCCACGGAAAGATTTTCGCACTGGGAATAAGATCAATATCGGAAGAAGAGGTGGAAGATGCGAAGCATTTGGGCTATGAATTTCTGACTTCGTATCAAATCATGGAGATGGGCATGGAAAAATCCATCGAGGTCGCTTTGGAAAAATTAAATGTGGATAAGGTCTATCTGAGTATCGACATCGATGGCATAAGCGCCGAGTTCGCCCCGGGCACCGGAACCCCTGAATTTTTCGGATTAAGCCCGATGGATGTGAAAAAAATAATAAACATCTTAGCACCGAAATTGATAGGGGCGGACATAGTGGAAGTGAATCCCGAGTACGACAACGGGCAAACATCCGTATTGGCCGCTCGATTGGTTCAGGAAATCATTGCCTCGAAATCAAAGAGTTGATTATCTCTTCTATATTTCCATCTTTGACCCTTATCCCCTTGCAATTCGCCCCCTCGGCCGCTTTCATATCTCTCTCGGAATCCCCTATCACATAGCATTCTTCGCACCCGTAAATTCTCCTTATCTCGTTGAGAAGCCCGGGTCGGGGCTTTATATCTTCGATAAATTTGTAATCCATGTAGTCTTTGCCGAATACCGCGGGGAATAAATCCGCAATTCCCAATTTTTCCAGCACGTATTCCACGCATTCCTTCGACGAGGCGCTCCACGCGATTTTTATCCCTCGAAGCTCGGAAATCTTTTCAACTCCGCGATTCTTCTTCAACCTCCCCTGTGAGAACATCATTTTCCTGTATTCCAGATTTCTCCTGTCCACTTCTCTCCAGAATTTTTTCCAGTCTCCCCATTTTTCCGGGTATTTTCGCGATATTCTTCCATCTAACATGGCCCTCCATGTCTCCAAATTTAAAGGTACGCCCATCTCCCTCGCCACGGGCTCCGCTATGAACTTATACCACTCTTCGAAATCGAAATCCACGTACTCCACGAGGGTGTCATCCACGTCGAATATCCAGCAGGTCATAGGAATGCATGGAAATGAAGGGGATAAGGATTCCGGCGAAATTCAAAAAACTTTATCAACGCTAAGCATATCCCTCGCTATGAGTGATGCTCAGGAAATAATCAAGAAATACGCCCTCCAGAACGCGCTCCTGCACGACGGCAAGGCGAACTACAAGGCAGTTATGGGAAAAATAATGGCTGAGAACCCGGAATACAGAAAAAGAGCGAAGGAGCTGATTCCCGAGGTGAAGAAGATAGTGGAAGAAATAAATTTGATGAGCGTTGAAAAACAAAGAGAAGAGTTGGAGAGAATCGCCCCGGAACTTTTAGAGCGAAAAAAGAAAGAGGAAAAGAAAGAGCTGGAAGATTTGCCGGATGTGCAGGGCGAAGTGCGCATGCGCCTCGCTCCCAGTCCATCGGGGCCCATGCATTTAGGGCAATCGAGAATGGCGATTTTGAACGATGAGTACGTGAAGAGATACGGAGGAAAGTTGTTTTTGAGGATAGAAGACACGAATCCTCACAACATCCTGCCGGAAGCCTACGACATGATTCCCGAGGATTTGGAATGGTTGGGCGTGAAGGTTCATGAAATAGTTATCCAAACGGATAGGTTCGAAATTTACTATGATTATGCCCGCAAGCTGTTGGAGATGGGCAAAGCGTACATCACCACCGTGCCCGCGGAAGAATGGCGGAAGTTGAAGAACGAGGGGAAGCCCACGGTGGACCGAGAATTACCGGTGGAGGAGCAATTAGAGAGATGGGATA
>JALWEL010000077.1 GCA_027014065.1 DHVE2 group archaeon | reverse complement strand
TTCATTGTGAATAAGCATGCCCGTTATTCTCCTCGCGGGAATGCCTCGAGCCCGGGCCATGGTGATGAAGAGGTCCGTGAACTCGTCGCAATCTCCCTTGCTCAATTTTAGAGCCTGCAATGCCCCGAGCCTTTCGACCTGCGGCTCGGCGTTTTTGATAGCTTTCCACAGAAATCGAATTGCGTTGTCTACCCAACTTTTTATTCTCTCCGCTCTGAACCATTCTTCCTCCGCAATTTCCTCGATTTTTTCGTTTTTCAGCGGCCAGTAAATGTTCGCTTCCCTGTATTTTCTCTTCAAATCTTCAGGAATTTCATCCACCTTGCCCCAATTCATTCGAGGGTCAATGAAATAACTCAAAGGGTATACTTCCATCTCGTACGATAAGTCGATTACGCCCCTTTTTGATAACTTCCCACGATGAACCAAAAGATTGTTGAATCCCTTCACCATTATTTTGAAACCCTCGGGAATATTTATGAGATTCACGATTTGCCTATAATGCGGAGGCACGAAGAATTTGAGATTCAGGCGAACATTGCCCGTGGATGCCCAGTATCTGAGTTTTCTCTCGCTCTTAATCCTCCACCCGCAAACTCCATTATGCACGGGGGATTATCAGCTTAAACGATAAAAATCAATCGGAAAATTCATTTTCTTATGACTAATCGCACGATGTCCTCATCCTCTACGTGATGATCTAACCCCACATGCTGCCCGGGGTACTTTGCGCTCTTGCCCCAAACCATCGCATAGCGGAATTTTTTCACGAAATCTCTATGTATTGAGTTGCACACGTCCTCTATGGTGTCCCCCCTTCTCAGAATTAAAGGGGCGTCATAATCTATCTTTCCGCTCTGGGGCTTCAGGTATACCCTTATCAAACCGATCGCCGTGAATATCCTCTCTTTCAGCTCTTCAATTCCGTATTTTTCCTGAGCGGAGATGAGCACCGGATTCCAGTTTTGGAATTCCTTCGCCAATTCTTTTACTATGTTTTCGTCCGCTAAGTCGATTTTATTAATTACTAAAATTGCCGGGATGTACACTCTATTTCCTGCTAAGAAATCCAAAAAATCCTCGGCGGTAATGTCCTCTTTGATTAGAATATCCGCATTCCTGTGCCCGAACTCCCACGCCATGGACCTCAGTAATTCTTTATCCACCGACAGCGGAACCGTGGACGCTATGTTAATCCCGCCCTTTTCAGTTCTTTTTAGAGTAATTTTCGGTTTCCTCTTGTTTATTCGAATTCCAAAGTCGTGGAGCTCTTTTAATATCGTGTCCAGTTCTAAGTTGTAAATGTCTAACACTATAAGAAGCAAATCAGAGTCACGGGCTATGCTCAATATCTCGCGCCCGTTGCCCCGACCTTTCGACGCTCCTTCTATTAGTCCGGGCATGTCCAAAATCTGAATCTCCGCGCCCTTGTATTTCAGTATTCCCGGGAGCACGTCGAGGGTGGTGAACGCGTAATCACCCACTTCGCTCTTGGCATTGGTGAGCTTGTTGAAGAGCATGCTCTTTCCCACGCTGGGCGGCCCAATGAGCGAGACGCGGGCATCCCCCTGCTTTTTCACACCCGCCTTGGATATTCTCTTCTTTTCCCTAATCTTCTGCTCCTCCAACTGCTTCTTTAAGAATGTGAGGCGGGCCTTGAGCTTTAAAATGTGCTTTTCCGTGGACTTGTTGTACTTCGTTATCTTCAACTCGTCTTCGATTTCCTTTATCCGCTTCTCTATGTCCACGGGCTGGGATTTGAACCCCACTTAAATAATTTTCTCAAAGAAATAGGTACCTACGTATTATATTCTCAATTTCCTGAACCTCGGCATCGTTGTAATTTCCATCTTCGAATTTTTTCGGAAAACTTATCTTTATGGCTCTGAGCGCTCCCTTCATGTTCACCCTTTCCTTACCATCTCCTGATGTTATCACGGCGAGTTTTAAATTTCCGAGCTTCTCCACTAAAACGTTTAAATCTCCGTACCTGAAATCTTCATTGTGTATCGCAATCTCTTTTTTCAATTTCTCATCGTCGATTGCGCTCACGGGGACCATGGTTATGTACTTATCTCCGTGGTAGAGAAAAGCAATTTTTCCAGTTTTCATTTTTTTCTTGGAGAGGAGCGCGAGAACCAATTTGGTGTATCTGTTTTTCACGTAGATTAAGTATCCGAGCCATGCCCCGTAAATTGCGATGTACCACGGGGTCACGAGGGTTAAAAATTTCACATAGTTTCTGCTATCCAGATATATCTTCGTTATGTAGGAGACGATACCCCAACTCGAAAGAATTATGAGTAAAAACAGAAGAAAAGAGATTTTCCTCTTTGCAGCTTTTTTCTCCACCATTATTTTTTCGAAGATTTCCTTTATTCCTTTTTGCTTAGGAATGATTAAAGCGGTAAAGATGCAACGCTCTAAGATGATCACTCCTACAAAAACTAAGAAATAAAAAAACGCGGCCTCGAAGTCTCCCAAATAAATGGCATTGGCGCTAACCCCGATTAAAACCGCGAGTTCTACGATCCCCAAATATAGAAAGTCCTCCTTGAGCTCGGTGATTGTGGCCACATTTAAAAAAGAGAAAGAGCGAATAAAAACGCTGCGCTACAAATCTAAAAAATGATAATAAAAAGAAAAAATTAGTGACGCCTAACGGCGAAGAATACCACAATCGGAAGGAATACAAAGAGTATCAGTGGATTGAACTCCGGCACCGCTTGAGTAACCGCATATATCTGAACGCTGTGCGCTGTGGTAATAAGAATCTCGTTTGTAATTCCATCGTGGTTGTAGTCGAACTGGTCCCAAGAGCTTGTTGTTTTCATGGCGATGAACGCAAATATATCTGTATCTCTAGAATCACCAGTGACCTCGCCGCTCCAAAGCAACGAGCCGTCCTTTCCAGAGAGTATCTTGATGTATGTGTCCACGGAGCCGGTTCCGTTGTCGTAGTAGAGCTTCACTATTGTATCGCTATAGCCATCGTTGTTTATATCTCCCAATATTCCAGCGGTGCTACTCCAATTCTTGAAGTCGTTGCTGTTCACTCCCAAGCTCACCTTGCTTGTCCAGAGCGTTGTTCCATCCCCGGATATGGCGGAGACATTCACATAGAGAGATGAGCCGTCGTTGTAGTATCCGTACACGACCAATGAATCCTGCAAACCATCATTGTTCATGTCGGAAATCTCCTTAATCACGCCGTTGCCCACAAAGCCCGAGATTGCGCGGGTGTAATATTTGCTCCAAATCACTTGGCCATTCACCGCGTTTATTGCAGTGAGGTTCACCTTCTTTGTTTTCACCCCGTTTACGTATGTTTCATTCATACCCATGAGGTATAGGTCCCACACTCCATCGCCCGTGAGATCATTTGTGGACAGCGTCACCGCATAGTTATAGCTCTGGTTCAGCAAATTCAATTTCCAAACCGTTGAATTCTGAGCTACGTCCCAGCACACCAGATTGGTGTTGTTGTCCACGAATAACACTTCCCCGTTGCCATCATTGTTCACATCCACGCTGTTGACAAGCTTGTGGAAAGGCCCAACCTTCATGTCCGTGTGGGTGGCCATCGCGCTTATGTTCTCTTTGCCCCTCATATAGTAACCCAAAATATTTCCCGAAGAACCCACAAAGTTCAAGTAGGAGTAGTTGGAGGAATAGGTGCCTATCATTATGTCCGTTTTGTTGTCTCCGTTGTAATCGAAAGCATAGGCATTAAAACCCTCCAGTATGGTGAAGAATCCCAATGGGTCAAGAATCGGCATTGTGCCCGTTATATTGGTTTCCCACACAACATTTCCATTGGATGTGTCGTATGCAATCAAAGTGGTATTTCCCGGATTGGATGTGATGTTCGCGAACAATATAGTTGGTGCTCCTCCAATCACCCCGAGTCCGTTGAAATCAATTAGATCCACACCGAATGGATAAAGACCTCCGGAAGAAATCATTTTCTCTGTTTTCTCCCATACGATGTTGAGCGTTTTGTTCATAACGATTATTTGAAGCTCATTCACCGTTTGCCCGAGGGCCGAGCCGGCGTATACTCCGAAGTACACTAAATAGGGTTCATTGTTAACCGCTATAACATGAAAAATCCAGTTGTACGCGTTAACTGTAACTGGAGTAATGCCGGTGTTTATGGTGCTTGGGATATCTATCCCTCTGTACGAGATGTTTTTTAAAGAGGGATAGTCCACTGAATACACGGAAACCCTCTTGTTGTTGCTGTGGTTTCCGAAAATCATGAAGTGATGGTCCATCATGGGATTTCCTTGATTGTCCAATATGGTAATTCCGTAGAGGGTGCCATCTTCTCCCACCACATCGCCGCTTTCCGCGTATCCTACATCCGTGAAATACGTTTTGTTCATCGTACCGCCGTCAGCTCCGTTAAGCAAATATACGGAGTATGCGTTTGAACTGTAATTTTCTGCAGTTACCATCACCTCCGCGAGGCCGTCTCCGTTTGCATCCATGCTCTCTGTTGTGTTTATCATCCCTATGTTAGAATTCATGTTCGTTGTCCACACTTCCGAAGGTGAAAAATTCGTGTTTGCCCTTGTCTCAGTCGCACCTGCAAACGCTGCAAATGCTGAAATCATCAATACTATAACCACTCCTAACGCCCACATTTTCATATTGATTCACCTCTTTGAACATCGAAAAGATATATAAAAAATTTTTGTAAAAGTAATCATCGAAATGAGAAATTATTAACATTTAAATTCAAGTGGGAGATATGGTTCTATGGAAAAGATAAACATCGTTATCATTGGGGACCTAACCCCGGCCATTGTGAAGAATCTTATTACTTCTTTAGAGGAGGTGTTTTCATACGAGTTTCAGGTTTATGCTCGAATCCCGCCCCCCAAAAAATGTTTAGTTGAGCCCCGGGGGCAGTACGATGCTTCCTGCATTCTTGATAGGGTTTTGAGATATCCCGGGTATCGTGTAATAGGAATAATTTCCGAAGATCTATTCGTGATGGATTTCAATTTCGTGTTTGGGCTCGCAGCCCCGCAGATGGGATGTGTTGTGTCCACATTTCGTCTCAGGCATGAAAACCCAAAAATATTTTTAGAAAGGTTGAAAAAGGAGGTTATGCACGAGCTCGGCCACACCTTCGGATTGAAGCACTGCGAAAATCACTGCGTTATGAACTTTTCCAACACCGTATTCGATGTGGACAACAAGCCCGCGAAATTCTGCGATTCATGCTCCAAAATTATATTAGAACATTTGAGGTGAGGAAGATGATATTGAAAGAAATGAACTACAAAGGGGTGAAAATACAAATCGTCCAAGGGGACTTGACAGAGGAGAACGTGGACGCAATAGTCAATGCTGCGAATTCCCACCTAATGCACGGGGGTGGGGTTGCTGGAGCAATTGTGAGAAAAGGGGGATATGAAATACAGAAAGAAAGCGATGAATACGTGAGAAAGAATGGACCGGTTCAGACAGGGAATGTGGCGGTAACATCTGGGGGGAAATTAAAAGCTAAGTACGTGATTCACGCCGTTGGTCCGGTGTGGCGCGGGGGAAATAATAAAGAGGATGAACTTCTATATTCTGCCATCTACAATTCTCTTCTAAAAGCGAAGGAGATAGGCGCGGAGAGCGTATCCATGCCCGCCATAAGCACAGGGATATTCGGGTTTCCGAAGGAGAGGGCCGTTGGGATATTCTCCAGGGCCATTATGGATTTTATCGATCAAAATTCAGGGGTAAAATTAATTCGGATCTGCAACATTGACAAAAAAACGGCTGAAATATTCGCAAATAACTTCAAAATATCAGACTGAAAAAATTTCTTCGGGAGTTTCAGTGAATATCTTCACGTAGGTGTCCAATCCGTAAATCTCTCTGGGTATCTCCATGCCCGCCAGCGCGGTTATGAAAAGAAGGGAGGTGAGGTGTACCCTGCTCGGCAGTTGCCATGAGCCTTTGCCCGAGGAGGTTATTCCCTCGGCCATCCTGATGAGATTTTCTTTCACATCCCTGGAAATCCAGCCTATTTCCTGATAGTAGTTCATCAATTTCTCTAATTCTTTGTGGTTCACGTACTGCAGCAGGTACCCTAACCATCTTTCGGCCAGTATGTGCGACTTGAGATCCTCACTCACTCTTTTCAGGAGCATGCTCACCACAGCTCCATGTACTTGGTTGTGTACGTTGCGGGCGTTGTGAATTCCACCAGTGTGGGCACTCCGTGCTTTGGTATCAGTTTAACCATCACAGTAGTTTGAGGCTCTAAATATAGGCCAATTGCCGAGGCGTTGATGTATATGCGCACCACGTCTCCCAATGTAAGTACTCTATCTCTTTCCCAGTTAACGGGTGGCATGTCCCTTGCAATCTCAGCAGCGAAGTGCGAAGCTCCCAAATGTGTATAGTTTGTGACCGATGCGTTGAATGTAAGCGTTGCATCCGTGTATCCATCTGTGATTTCAATTAGCACGCTGTCCATGGAGATGGGAGGGCTTCCTGCAACGAGCCCAGCTTTTATCTCCAGATATTCTAACGTTCTCTTATACCCTGACCCGTATTTTACGGTTATCGTTGTTCCCGATGCGGGTGCCGTTGTATATGTGACGCTTATTGTTTTATTGTCGTATCCAATCCAGCCGCTTACTCCGCTTCCTGAGGTGAGTATCAAATTTCCGGTTCCGTCGTCTTTTAGAACATTTGTACCATCGCTTACCACCACTGAGTTTGGGTTTACTGGTCCATGAGATAGGACTTTCGTGAATGTTGTCTGGCTTCCATCTCCTGCACCGATATTTTCAGAGTAATAATAATCCTGCCTTATTCCCTCCACGGTTATAACTTTGAATCCCGTGGCCACATCCTGCATCGCTATGTCCCCCGTTTCTTCGGCTTGCTGTTGTAGAAGGTAAGCTGTTTGAATGATCACTGAAGCAGCCACCGCTGCTACGATGATTATGGCTATGAATATTATCAGTGTGCCGATGCCGAATTCTCCTTCTTCCTTATTCCTCATCCTTTTCATTCTTCATACTCCTGGGAGACCCTGTGCCCGCAGGTGATGATATATTTGGTAATTCTCACATTTGATTACGATTGATAATAATCCCTCTTAATTTTAAAAACTTTTTCTCACGGTTATCTGAAAAGGAACATTTTCCGTAGGAATTCTTAGAAAAAAAGGGGATAATCAGAATTCTATGATTTCCGCGTCCCCGCCATCGATATCCAGAATTGCAAAAGTCCTCTTTCCACTGAGGTACCCGCATGATTCGCCTGGATTGAGAAGCAGAGTTTTCCCCAGCTTGCGAATGTCCACGATGTGTGTATGCCCGTAAAGAACGAAGTCATATTCACCGCTGTTTGCGAAGTTCTCCACTATTTTTTTAGTTTTCTCCACGCTGCCGGAGCCGTGGTACAGCAGAAATTTCTTACCTTGAAATTCCAGAATGTGCGGTTGAATGTCTATTTTCATTCCGCTCTCTTCCGCTATTTTCTTCAAAAGTAGTTTTTCGCCGTCGTTGTTACCGAAAACCCCGTAATATTCGAATCCGGAAAATTTTTTAAGCACAAATGGAGAAATGATGTCACCTAAGTGAAAAACTACTTTTATTCCTTTTTCTCTCATTATTTCAATGGCTTTCTCCACCGCTTCCATGTTGTCGTGAGAATCGCTGATAACTGCAACTTTCATAGTCGCTTATCTCCACGCCATATATTAAATTTTTTGAGGGAAGAAATAAAATAGGTGATTTCAATATCTAACCATGGATGTTGAAGATGCCTTTGAAGAGTATAAAAAATTGGTTGATTCTCTTCAAAAGTTAGGGTTATCCATGTACGAGGCGCGTGCGTTCTTAGCCTTAGTTGTTTTGGGGGTTGGCTCCGCTGAAGTGGTTGCCCAGACCGCAAAGATTCCCAGAACTTCCGCTTACAAAGTTTTAGATTCCCTCGAAGATAAGGGATTTGCAGTCTCCATGGAAGGGCGCCCGAAGGTTTACAAGCCGATGGAGCTCAAAGAAATAAAAGAAAAGATTGTGGAAGAGGTGAACGAGCTATTTGACAAGTTGGAATTCATACAGGAGTTTTTGATGGAGAAGGGCGAGCCCCAGTTGGTGTACACAATCTACGGAAAAGAGCGAGTGATGAAGAAAATCGCCGAGATTATTGATCTCACGGAGAAGGAGATTATAATCTCTACACCCATATTTTCAGAGATTCGTAAGAATTTGATAAAGAACATAGAAATGGCTTTAAATCGGGGAGTGAAGGTTATAGTCATAACCCATCCCAATCAGAAGATTCCAAAAGGAGTGGAATCGCACAGGAAAGAAGGACTCATTGCAACTGATATTGTTAGCGACAATAAGCGTGCATTGTTAGCATCTCCTGAGCTCAATGCGTGCGGGTACACAGATAACCCTGCGCTGGCTCAACATTTGACTCATTTCATAAATATAATGATTGAAAAATGAGGAAAAATTATTTAACGAATTCCTTGCCCTTGGTTATAACAATTCTGCAAGAGGTGGGCAGCTTGTATGAAGCTTCTCTAAGTGCCTCCTTGGCCTTTTCCACGTTGTTTGGATTCACGCGGGCGGACATTATTATCTGACCTCTCTTCACTCTCGCCGCAGTGCCCACAGGCTTGCCGAAGGCTTTGCTCATACCAGAAGAGATACGGTCAGCACCCGCTCCAGTGGCCATTTTATGCTCCCTGATAACTTGATGTGGGAAGACGCGAATCCACAGGAAATAGTTGGCAGTACCAACCTTGTTAAGATGCTTATTTGCAATAATTCTCGCAGCCTCTAAGGCATTATGCCTAATTTGGCACGATTCATCAACCATTAAACTCAACTCAACGGGAAAATCGTTCTTTGCCTTAACGTTTCCCATCTCAAAATGCACTATCTTTGGATTTGGAACTCCTCCCATGTATTCACGACGAGTGTAAGCGGGACCATCGACATTACGATACATTCTTCCTGGCTTACGCACCATTGATACTCACCAAGATGGACATTAGGATTACGTATTTATATTTTTGTGAAGTGGGAACCGCCAGCTCGCGAGAGCCTCCTGCAACCGTAGACACCCCTTCAGGGTTTCTACAACTTCCCCTCTAAGAACCTCCAGCGGGTTCTTATCATCTCCAGCAACCCATAATAAGTTTCTTTGGGGATGAAACACCTTTCTTTTAAAGAAAGGGGTTCTAAGAACCTCCAGCGGGTTCTTATTCACTCTAACAATCATGGGGGTATTATAGCGAGTTTTCATGTGACCCTGAGATGCTTATTTATCTGGATTTAAAACCCTGACGCTTTCATCCTTTGGTAACCGTGATAAGCTCTCTATCTACATGTGGATTAAGGTGTGTAATTAACCGACATGTTGAGCACCCGCTCATCGCTCCAGTCTTTGTGAATCTCCTTGAGCCTATCCTCCCAATATCTGAGTTCAACGCCGTCCGTGATGCCATCGTGGTGTATATTTCCATTCGCCTCATACGGATTGAATGGGTCAAGATGATTCTGAAGTTCCATCGCGGTGGGGATGCCGTTGTTATCATCCTCGTTATCATAGATATCTGGAGTGCCATCCCCGTCGTCAATCCGGCAGCAAAATAGATAATGTTCACTTCTCATAGGCCCTTAACAAATTTTCAGGTTTGTATGCGTTTATCTCCTCTACTCCAAAAAAGTGTTGTTGATCATAGGTGCAAACTTCTTTGATATTTCTGTTCAGCATAAACGCTATGTGAATGACATCTCTGGAAGTCACGGTATATCTTTCCAGTATTTCCATGGCCTTTATGGCATCACTCAGCTCTATTGAATAAATCCTTAGCACAATGGTGATTACTTTCTTTGCAAGATTAATTCCCTTCTCCTTCATCTTTATAATTGTATACCTGTGAAAGATCTTCTGCAGCACCTCCACGTTGATAACTGCGCCCACTTCCCTCACTGCTATCAACTTAAGAAGATTTACAGACGGCTCTTTATTTGGATGTTCCTTTCCCGCGGCGTACATGAATATGCTCGTGTCTATGAATATCAATCCACCGCACCCCTAATTATTTCCTCTTCCATTTTTCCCCAGTTATCTACTGGAAAATCCATATCTTCTATCTCCTCAATTATCTTTAATTTCTTCTCCCATCTATTTTAACCTTTTCGCTGGTTATTTTAACTGGCTCTGTGCCATTGTGTATGTTTTCTCCATAATCCCATTCTCCTTTCTCACTCCTTCACCTTTTTAATCTGGTTCCTGTACATTTCCACCAGCTCGCCGGTTGTGGTGGCTTCCTCCGGGCTTTTGTCGTCTCTCCATCTGCCAGTGAATCTGGGGAATCGTATCGCTAGGCCACTGCCCTTCTCTATCACGTCCCTCGCGCATGTGTGCGTTGGACTCAGCGTGATTTCCGCGCCAACCACTTCCATGACAATCTTCGGAACGAACCAGTAATCCGCCTCCAACTCGCTCCACACCCTCGGGTGTTTCTTTTCGATTTTGTATTCTTCCAACATTTTCGGAAGAGCGGCCAGCTGCTCATCTGTGAACCCGCTTCCCAGCTTGCAAACCGTCTCGAATCTATCCTTCTCTGGATTATATGCGGCCATCAATAATGCTCCGTAAGTTCCTTTTCTCCGGCCCTTGCCTGAAAACGCGCCAACAACCACGAGATCAGTGGTGTCCGCCATCTCCACCTTGTAGTCCCTCTTGTACTTGATCCACAGAAATTCCCTCGCGCCTGCGCGGTATATGCTTTCTTCTCCGATATTCTTTGCCACCAGCCCCTCGCACCCGTCCTCGATGGCCTTGTTGAAGAATTTTTTTATCTCGTCCATATCTTCGGAGACAATGCGATGCGCCAATTGAACTCTCGGGGTTCTTTTTATCCACTTCTCCAGCGCCTTTCTTCTCTCTACGTAGGGCTTCGTGGTCATGTCCTCGCCGTTGAGGTATAAAACATCGAAAAGAAATAGGACCACGGGAATCTCTTCAATCATCTTTTCGATTCCGTATTTTCTCCCGCGCCTATGAGAGACCATCTGGAATGGGAGCAATTCTCCGGTGTTCACGTCCACGGGTACCGCTTCCCCGTCGAAAATTCCATCCTCTCCCTGAAATGCCTCGTTTATGGCGGAAACCACATCCGGGAACTGCGAGGTGAGGTTCTCCAATCTTCGTGAGTACAATTTAGTCCCGTTTTTCCCCACATGGGCCTGAATGCGCATTCCGTCGTATTTGTACTCAAACGCCGCTTTTCCTCCCATTTTTTCCAGTATCTCTTCCAGCGAGGGCAGACGCTCCGCCAGCATGGCCCTTATGGGAATTCCGATTTGAATTTTTATGTTTTTTACCCCATCGATTCCCTCCTCTGCCAGCTTTTTTGCTATGAACCCCAAATCAGGGTGGATGTTGTACGCTCTCTCCACTATTTTTCTCATTTCTTTGCTTTCTCCGAACGCAATTGATAGTGCGTCCAATATTGTCATGTCCGCTATTCCCAGCCTGAGCTTGCCTTCAACCGTTCTGACAATGTATTTCGCTTCAAGGGGAGTTGCTAAGTTCAACAATTCCACGAGGAGTTTAATCTTCCGCTCTTGGCTCCCCGAACCTTCCGATTTTGCGATTTTCTCGAAATTCTCATAAACTTTCTCAACCGTAAGCTCTTCGGACTCGAATGAAAACAGACGCATCTGCTTCTTGTTTTTCAGCGCCTCTTCCACCGCCGCCCCCAAATCTCCGAACTTGCGGAGCATCTCGTTAACTCTCTTCTCCGCTATGCCTGTTGCTTGTGTTACCGCCTTTATTGTTAGTTTTTCCGCGAGCCCCAGCTCGATTCCCACGTAATCTGCGTATAGCTTTCCTTGGGTGAGATACGCCACCTTATCTATGACCTCCGCAGGCGTTTTTTTCAGGAGTTCAACTAAGTAATTTGTCATCTCCAATCTCTTGGTGGTCCCCTCAATTTTTTTGTAAGTCTCGGCAATCTCGCGATAAAGCATGGTTCAAATATCCGCTTCCTCTATTTAAGTTTTTAACATTGCCCCAAATTAAAAATACTTCACCGCAATAACTTGAACGTGAATGAAAAAATCCCCGTTGAGGAGTTCGCCGGCCCATCGTTCAATATATTTAGAGATGCGCTCTTCTTCATCGTTCTTTTTCTTATTTCTCTCATCCTCTCTCTATTTCTGCTTGTATATTTTGATTTTCCCTTGATTCCAATCGCCATGTGGCTCTTGATTTACGGATTTTCCGAGATTCTGCTATTCTTCAAAATATGGGAAACTTATAGTGGATGCGTGGCAGGCGATGTGGACGGTGCCATGGGAATAAAATGCGATGAGAAAGCATACGAGATCAGGATAAAAATCACTCCGGAGAAAATAATTTATGTGAAATACCGAGGAAAAAAAAAAGATAGAAAAGAGGTGAAAATCGCGGAAATAAAAGAATTGAAATTGAAGGGGAACAAAATTCTCTACTTATCCGACCGGGGATGGGAAGAACTGGGAATGGTTCCAAATTTGCCTCGCCAGAAGAGGAAAAAATTGAGGGAGAGGATTGAAAAAATAAACGGCGAAAAACAGATTTAAATATGGGTAAATTATCACCCGTGGATATAGGGGTGTTTATTCTATTTGCTTTAATCGGAACTTCGCTGGGCACTTTCACCGGATTGACCCCGGGGATACATGTGAACAACATCGCTTTACTTGCTCTATTGCTCTACGGCGCGGGGTTTAACCCCATTTACCTCGCATCCTTAGTTGTAAGCGCGATGATTGCCCACACTTTCTTGGATTTTATCCCATCCACGTTTTTGGGCGCTCCAACCGAAGACACCGCGCTCTCGGTGCTTCCCATGCATCGTCTTCTTCTTCGTGGTGAAGGCTACAAAGCCGTTTATCTCTCGGCGGTAGGCTCTCTTTTAGCCATGCTCTTCGCCCTTCCTTTCATTTTTCTCCTCCAAATTTTTTTCTCTTTTATCTCGTACGAAGATGTGAAATTCTACATTCCGCTCATTCTCATCGCTCTCGTTCTCTATCTCTT
>JALWEL010000076.1 GCA_027014065.1 DHVE2 group archaeon | reverse complement strand
CCAAATGAGCCAGCAGCCCGGAGCACTAAGAACGGTTTTTGAATCATGCTCTCATAATTTTTCCTCTCCTCCTCGCTCATCCCCTTGGACATCTTTTTTATCGTTTTTTCCTCTCCTGCTAAAATTCCCTTCAGTTCCCGCTCGTAAATTGCGCCTTTCTTTGCCATAAAAATCACAAAAAAGAGGGGATTAGATTAATCCCAGCTCCTTGCCCGCCTTCTCGTAGGCGTTTAGCGCGTAGTCGAGATCTTCTTTGGTGTGGCCTGCGCTTATCTGGTTTCTTATTCTCTCTAAGCCGCGCGGAACCATTGGGAACACTATGGGCAGAGCAAAAACTCCAGCGTCGAAGAGCTTGTGTGCAAGCTCCTTAGCTTTCTTCGAGTCGCGAACCATTACCGGCACGATTGGAGTCTGGCTCTTCCACGTGTCAAATCCTAAATCCTCTAAGCCTTTCTTGAAGTAGTTGCGATTGTCCCATAGGCGCTGAACGCGGTCTTTTTCTTGCATGACGATTTCCAAAGATTTGATGTTCGCCGCAGTCACCGCAGGCGGATACGCTGCGCTGAGCAGCCATGTGCGGGCGGTGTTGTATATGTATTCCATCGCGTACTCCTCTCCTGCAATCATTCCGCCCATTGAGCCGAGTGCTTTGGAGAACGTTCCCATCTGGAAATCAATCTTCTTCTGCACGCCAAAATGATGGCCTATCCCGCGCCCTTCTCCTAGAACTCCTTCGCCGTGGGAATCGTCCACGTAGGTCATTGCGCCGTACTCGTCCGCGAGCTTCACTATCTCGTCCATTGGAGCTATGTCGCCGTCCATGCTGAAAACACCATCTGTCACCACGAGAATGTGTTCGTATTTGTCGTGCACCTCCTTCAATTTTGCTTCCAAATCCCCCATGTCTAAGTGCTTGTAAATTACCTTATCCGCTCTTGAAAGACGGATTCCGTCAATTATGCTTCCGTGATTCAGTTCATCGCTAACCACGACGTCTCCTTTTCCAACGAGCTTTGCGAGGGCTCCGGCATTCGTCGCAAATCCGGTCTGGAACGCAAGTCCCGCTTCCGTTTCCTTGAATTCTGCAATCTTCTTATGCAGTTTTTCCTGCAAATCTGTGTAGCCGGCGATGCTCCAGTCGCTGCCCGCGCCCCAGCCGTACTTCTCTATTGCTTCCTTCGCTGCTTCTTTAAGACGTGGGTCATTAGCCAAATCGAGATAATTGTTGGACGCAAGCATCACGGCCTGCTTTCCCTCTACCACAACCCTATTGGTAGATGGTCCAAAAAGTCTCAAAAGCTCCCATGTCTCTCCGCGAGCCTTCATCTCCTCCAATATTTTTTTCAAATGCAGAGTTTTCTCGGTCATTAAATCACCTCTCGGCAAGATTGCGTCATGCGATAAAAAGATTTTCTAATCATAGGGTCATAAGAATAATCCCCGCGAATATCACCACCATGCCAACCATCTTTATGGGAGATATCTCCTCACCGATGAATATATAAGCTAAAAGCGCCACGAGGAACGCATTTGCAGCCGTTATCGCCACGGTTGGCCCCGCGGGTCCGTTAGTGAGGGCAATTTTGATTGCGTACATTCCGATTGCCAATGCGACGCCTGCAAATATGGGAAGAAGGAGAAGCCATGGGGATGTGTTTTTTAGGTTCGAGAAGAAATTATCCCTGTAAATTAGGAGAAAAATAAGTCCCGTAGCTCCGGTGGCTAGCCAGAGTACTATTGACGTGAATATTGAGTCCATGTTGCTGTGACCTGCATACTTCACTAAGAAATTCGTTGTTCCGAACATGAGCATGGTAATCAGAGCGTAAATCCACCAGGCCATAGAGGGAGTAATAAAAAGCACTACAAAAAGATTAATACTCTTTCGGGGATACAGGGCTATGGGCATGGTTGACATATCCAACAAAACGCCAATTCTCAGGGTCGCAAGGGCACGGGGCACCATAGTGCTCAAAAGCACGACCATAGACGTGATCAAGGAGGGAAACGTGAAAAAAGGAGATGTTTTCGAAACCGCCAAAATCGCAGGAATGCTCGCGGTCAAGAGAACTCCTGAACTCATTCCTCATTGTCATCCTATTCCAATAGAAAGTGTGGATTTTTCATTCCACATGCACGGGAATCGAATTGACGTGGAATGCGAGGTTAAGGCGCATTACAAAACTGGAGTTGAAATGGAAGCTCTCACGGGAGTGAGCGTCGCTTTGCTCACCATCTGGGACATGGTCAAGTATCTTGAGAAGGACGAGAACGGGCAGTATCCAATGACGCAGATCAAGGACATCGAAGTATTGGAGAAGAAAAAGGGTGAGTGAGATGGGACACGAAGAGCATAAAAAGCACCGGTACAATTTGAAAATTGCCGTAATCACGGTGAGTTCCACTAGGGATCAAAAAGAAGACATCTCTGGAAAAATACTGCTGGAGAAAATAGAAGAAGAAGGCCACAAGAGATGCGGGTACATAGTGGTGAAAGATGACAAACTAGAGATTCTCCACGCTCTATTCAAATTTCTCCCGTCCTGCGACGCCGTAATTGTGAATGGAGGAACGGGAATAAGCAAAAAAGATGTCACTTATGATTCCGTTGTGCCAGTTTTCGATAAGGAGCTAAGAGGGTTCGGTGAGATATTCCGCATGATGAGCTACCAAGAGATAGGCACGCCCGCTATGATGAGCAGAGCAACTGCAGGAGTAATCGAAGATAAGCTCATATTTCTCACCCCCGGCTCGCCCAACGCCGTGCGCACCGCTTCTGAGATAATATTCAAAGAAATTGAGCATATGTGGTACGAAGTACACAAGGAAAGATGAAAAGGAAAAATCTGATTTTGGTTGCTGCGCTGATTCCAATAGTGATAATCCCCTTCACTGGGCTAACTTGGGTTATCTTCTCAATATACTGCTTCCTAGTGTATTTCAGAAAATTTTCCCAGTGGTATTCAAAAATCCCCATGGATTCGCGGGTGAAATTTTTCCTATTTTCTCTTCTCTTCGGCATGATCACAGAAGTGTTCGCGGTGGTGGATAATCTTCCAAAACCACCGGGAGAGAGGATTTTGCTCAATCCGGATCCCGTGATTGACCTCTACCTCGCGCTGGGCTATTATTCCGCCTTTGCATTGATTTGGAGCATTGCGTATCATCGATTCAATTTCAACCATTTCAGCGTGTTTCTAATCGCCGGCTCGTTCGGGCTGGTGTTCGAGCAAACCGGCGGGATTCTTTTCTCTCTTAACCCGTTTATTTATCTCTACGTTTTCCTAGTTTACGGCTCGTTTCAGGCCAGCGCCCCCGCTCTTGCGGATGCGGGTAGAAAAAAAATGGGGGTGTGGAAAACTGTATTAATTGGTATTGGAGTGGAATTAGCTTCGTTCTTCCTCGCTTCTCTTTTTATTTTTCTTTTGTCAATTCCTCTTCAGTAGTATTCCAACTCCTCCCTCTTCATAAATTCGCGCATGAGCGAAGTGGCGTAAGTTCCGGGGTACAGAGAAAAGGAAAATGTGCAATCATCGCGATGATAATCCCAGTATTTCGCCAGTATGTTTCTCCTCCTTCCCTTCGAGCTCAACTCAGGAATCTCCCGAATTCTGAACCTCTTTTTATCTATATTTTCTTTTTCCACGATTTCTCGCTCTATTTCCCCTTGGATTCCGTCGCCGAATTCCGATTCATATCCGAACAAAATGGTACTCACGTACGCCTTTCCCTCACCCACTAACTTTTTTATCTTCTCGTAATTGAATGAGTTCACCTTAACGAAGCTCTGCATCGGAATACCATGTTTATCCGTTTTCATCACAACGTCGCCAATCTGAACATCCACGCCTATCTTTATTCTCTCGCTCACCATCATGTTGAAGAGATAGCTCTGGTACGCGTGGACGAACATCATTAGCAGGGATTTCGGTAGGGATCGCAAAGCTCCGATGTAATCCCCCTCCTTAGTGATGAGATGGTTCAGCATGGCACGCTCGTACTCTGCCTTCACGCTTATCTCCTTAATCGATTCTCTAGCGTCCATGCTCTCGAAGAATATTTTTCTCCCCTCATCGTTTTCGAAATCACCCGGAGCTCCGATGTAATGACGAACCGCCTCTTCGTATTTCCCCTCGCTTATGTATCTTCCG
>JALWEL010000075.1 GCA_027014065.1 DHVE2 group archaeon | reverse complement strand
ACAACAGACTCATCTCCCTCAGGGTTCTCTCAGAATATGTCGCCGCGATTACCGGCATGGGTATGCGGTGCCTCGAAATTAACCGCGCGGTTTTCCCCGAACGAGTCAGGAGAAGAATTGCATCCGCGTTGACTTCCTTCGCTAAAAGAACCGCGGCGTTGCTCACGCATTCGGATATTGTACCCTTCAACTCTTCCATATTGCGATGGGTCACCATCTCTTCTGCCTTCTCCGCCACTTTTGCTAGAACATTCACCGCTTCCACGGGATATTTGCCTATTGCCGTTTCCCCTGATAGCATTAGCGCGTCCGCACCATCTAAAATTGAGTTTGCAATGTCCGACACTTCCGCCCGGGTGGGCTGGGGATTGCGAATCATGGTCTCGAGGATTTGCGTGGCTATTATGCTCGGCTTTCCGTGCTCCATGGCCTTTCTCACGAGTTCTTTCTGTATTGCGGGAAGATTTTCCACGGGAATTTCCGTACCCAAATCTCCACGGGCCACCATTATCCCGTCGCTCACTTCCAGTATGGCATCGATGTTCTCCACCCCTTCGCCGTTCTCTATCTTCGCGATTATCTTCGCATCCATCCCCATTCTCTTCATCTCCCTTCGAAGAGAGATTATATCCCCCGCGCTGCGCACGAAGGAGGCGGCGATGAAGTCCACATCTCTCATGTTCTCCATGAACTCCAAATCCCGCCTTTGGATGTAATCTAAAGGCACATGAACCCCGGGAATGTTCACGCCCATGTGGGGGGCTATTATTCCTCCCCTCACCACTTTTCCGTAAGCCAACTCGCCTCTCTTTTTCAGTATTTTTATTTCTATCTCGCCGTCATGAATCAGAATGCGGGTTCCTTCCCTTATCACTCCGTAAGCCTCGGGGCGATTTATCTCTATATCCCCTCCGAGACCTATGCTTACCTCATCACCGTCCTTCGCGAATCTTATTCGTGCCTCGCTCACTCGCATCTCCGGCCCCTTAATGTCCAGCATGATTCCTACCTCTCTCTTTTCTTCCGATACCTTTCTAGCTAGATTCATAAGTTCCACGTGCTCTTCCACATGGCCGTGGGCCGCGTTGAGCCGAAAAACGTCAACTCCCGCCTCTATCAACATAGCAATTTTCTCCTCGCTGCTCACCGCCGGGCCGAGAGTAGCGATGATTTTCGTTTTTCTCATAATTGCGTATATGCGTCGGGGGATTTAAGAGTTGGCGCTCAATTCGCTCAAGTCGAATTTCAGCATCTCTTCCTCGAGGACGCTTTCGGTGACAATCAAATAGAGAGAATCTCCGCTGATAAGCGCAGAATTTTTAGACAGCATATTTATCCTTAAATCTCCCCTGTGGCATATGTTTTGAAAGTGCCTGCTGTCGCGGGAATAAACGAAATAATCGTTCATACCCACCGTTATTCCCGTGCGAGAATCGTGGTAAAACACGTAAACAAAGGGCATGGAGTATCTTTCAGCTATTTCGTTTGTGCTGGTGTCGAATACCAAAAGACTTGTGCTCTGAGCAAATATGTAAAGGTAAATTTTATTTGATGATGCGTACGCGAATATATTCTCCTGTCCGGATGTGTTGTAAACATCCACAACATCGTTGTTTTTAATCTCAAGCAGGGCGATTCTGTACCAAGACACATTCCGCGAACCGAAACTGAGATAGTAAGCAAGGTAAACGCCGTTGCCTGTGTTCAAAAAATAACTGTTCATGACGAATTCAACCTTCTTAAAAGAATATATATCTCGGAAATGCATAAGGTCATTACTCACCAAGAGCTTCGCCACGCTCAAGTTCTGACCAAAGAGGTAATATTTTCCGGGGGAATAGGTGAATGAATAAACTTCGATGTTTGGAACCCAGCGTATTTTTTCCACGTTCATATTCTTATCCGCTTCGATTATCACCGAGCTGATGTTGTTGAAGTTGTTTAAAATCACGAAAACATTATCCTCGATTACTTTCACCAAAGCATCATCAGTTCTGGCGGGAATGGAACAAAACTCATGAGAATTCGTCGAGTAAATACCGCTCTGATTGGTGATTTCCGAATAGTACAACATTGTTTTGTTTGTTCCCGTGTATTTTAGAAGAACCATGGGTTTTTCTCCCAGTGAGAAGAGATAAGCATCGGCATCGAGGTTTATGGTTTTCGGCTTAATCCCATTTTCATGCGGGGAGAAATAGAACCACGAGAAAGCCCCAGCCGCAACTATTCCCAGCGTGATTGCGATTGCAATAACCAATTTTTTGCTCATATCCTCTTCACCTCCTGTGGATAAATAATACCAAAGGAAATAAATTTTTCGCAGCGAAAATCAGGGCCAGATAATTTCATAAGGCCTTTCTATTTTTTCCATTGCCTTCTTAAATCTTTGAAATTGGTCATAAAAAAGAAAATTGCTTTTGATTTCCCACACACCTTTTTTGATTTTTATCATCTTCCCATTATTCAGATGTATTTCTAGCCGATGTTTTTTGAGATTCAAAACAATCTTTTTCACATGGACCACAGGAATCTTTTTTATTATTCTGTGACCGTCCCCAATCACCAAGAGAACGTTCGAATGGGTTATCTTTATCCACGATTTATAAAGAAAAACATGGTAATACAGCAAGGGCAGAGCGATTAAAATACCCAAAAACAAAACAGTTAATAAGGAGCATCTCGCATCCCAAATATCACATTGCCCGTCCAAAAACCCGTAGGAAAGATAGATAAGTCCAATGGATACCCCTAGTATAGCATAGAGAAGGAAATGGTAGGGGTAATACATGAAATTTTTAGCCCAGTATTTCTCGGATTTAGTGTGCAATTCGGAAAACAGCACCTTTTCATATTTCTCATTTCTCCCCATTATTTTTTCATTATCGCCCGCCATATTTTACACTTTCTCCAAACACCCCAAAGCGTTAATTATTTTTACACATCGCCCATGCCACATTATGCGTGAAATATTCATCTACGACACCCTGACCGGCGAGAAAAGAGAGTTTAAAACCGTGCACGAGGGGCGTGTGGGAATGTACGTCTGCGGCCCAACGACTTACGATTACGCTCACATCGGCCATGCTCGAGTCGCGATAATGTTCGATGTCTTCCGTAGATTTTTGGAGTATGTGGATTACGATGTAGTTATGATTTCCAATATCACCGACATAGACGATAAGATAATCAACAAAGCGAAAGAGAGAGGAGAGGATCCGATAGAAATGGCCCATTACTTTGCCAGAGAGTACCTGAAGGACATGGACAAGCTTCGGGTTAGAAGGGCAAATATCATCCCGAAGGCAACGAGGCACATTGATGAGATCATCGACCTCGTTAAGAAATTGGAAGAAAAGGGGTATGCGTACGAAGTGGATGGGGATGTCTATTTTTCCGTGGAGAAATTCAAAGATTACGGGAAACTCTCCCACAGGAAATTGGAAGATATGATTGCCGGTGCTCGCATCGACGTGAACGAGAAGAAGAAAAATCCCATGGATTTCGCCCTGTGGAAAGCCGCAAAACCCGAGGAGCCTTCATGGGATAGTCCGTGGGGTCCCGGGCGCCCGGGGTGGCACATAGAGTGCAGCGCAATGAGCATGCGTTACATCGGAGAAACCCTCGACATCCATGGCGGCGGCTCCGATTTAATTTTCCCGCACCACGAGAACGAGATTGCGCAGAGCGAGGCGGCCACCGGCAAGCCCTTCGTCAATTACTGGATGCATGTGGGCCTCGTTAGATTCGAGCAGGAGAAGATGAGCAAATCAATCGGAAATGTCTTCCTCATTCGAGATCTGTTGAAAAAATATAAACCGGAGGTCATACGCCTGATGTTTTTGAACTCCCACTACCGCAAGCCATTCGATTTCAGCGAGAAGAACTTGGAAGATTCTCAGGTGCTCATTGAGAAAATTTGGAGCTCGTATGCGCATCTTAAATCTCGAGATAAAGAGGAGTGCGAAATTTGCGATGAGTACGAGGAGAAAATTCTCAGCGCTCTGGCGGATGATTTCAATACTCGAGAAGCCATGAAGCATTACATCGAGTTCATCTCAATAGCCAGAGAGAAAGAGGGACGAGGAGCGGCCAAATTTCTGGAGAAAATCGACGCCATCTTCGATATTCTTCCTAGTGAAAAAGGAATGGGCATGGAGAGAGAAT
>JALWEL010000074.1 GCA_027014065.1 DHVE2 group archaeon | reverse complement strand
ATATCTGGAAGATATGCACCCGCACCACATATCCTTCGATGTGATTGGTTCCACGGAAACAATCAAAAGAGTTCTGGGAACGAACAGAACGAAGGAGGATTATTTTCATGCTCTCGACCTTTTGGAAGATTCTTCTCTGAATTATTCCCCGCATGTAATCGCAGGCCTCGACTTCGGGGAAATCGTCGGAGAATACGATGCGGTGAACAAAATAAGTGAATTGCGGAAATTTAGCAATCTAGTGCTCATCGTGCTCATACCCACAAAGGGCACGGCCATGGAGAACGTGAAATTAAATCGCAGTGAGATTTTAAATTTCTTCGATTACGCCCTCTCATCGATACCTCCAGAAAAGGTTGTGCTGGGGTGCATGCGACCCCGGGATTTCCACGAAATAGAAGAGCTGTGCGTGGAAAAAGGATGCAGAGGCATGGTAATTCCCTCGCTTCGAACACTCAAAATGATGAGGGAAATAGGGGAAAAAATAGAGAGAAAAGACATGTGCTGTGTCTTCTAATTCCCATTTTTGTCCAGAAATGCTTAAAAATAATGCTTCAATCCCCACACCCATGAATCCTTTGCTAAACGCGAATAATTTACACGTAAAGGTGAAAAACGGGGGCGAAATACTCCGCGGTCTGAATCTCGTTCTAAATCCCGGAGAGTTCCACGTGATTATGGGTCCAAACGGCTCTGGAAAAACGACTCTGGGGCTCACGATAATGGGACACCCCAATTACGAGATCACCGAAGGAAAGCTCCTATTCGAAGGGGAAGAAATCAACGAGTTGCCGCCAGATGAAAGGGCGAGAAGGGGCATATTCATGGCGTTTCAGAGCCCGGAGGAAATAGAGGGTGTGAAAATTTTAGATTACCTGCGCCTCCTCTTGGAGAAAGTTAAGGGCGTGGATAGGCTGAAATCGCACGACATGGTTATGGAGAAAGCGAAGGAAGTTTGGTTCACGGAGAAGGAATTGGCGAGGGACATAAACGTTGGGTTCTCGGGAGGAGAGAGAAAAAGATTTGAAATTCTCCAAGCACTTCTGTTGGATCCGAAATTGGTGATTTTAGATGAGCCGGACAGCGGCGTGGACGTCGACTCGCTTTCCCTGATTTCTCTAAAGCTCCACGAAATGCAAAAGGAGGGAAAAACCATACTATTAATCACGCACTACGGCAGAATTCTGCAGCATGTGGACCCTAGCAGGGTGCAAGTTCACATAATCAAAGAGGGAAAAATAGTGATGCACGGCCGCGAGAAATTGGTGAAGGAGATCGAAGAGAAAGGATTCAAGAAGGTATTCGAGGAGTGTGGTTGCAATGAGTGATCTCACGGTTCAAGACGCGAAGAGCATAATAGAAGAGCAAATAGAAACTCTCAAAAAAAGGAATAAAGAGCCGGAGTGGGTAACTGAACTAAGATACAAAGGACTAAAAGCGTTCTTCGAGGCGCCCCACAACGATCCCGTTATAAAGGATCCCTTGGATTACATAGCAAAGGCCGAGGAGGAGATGTACCCAGAGGTAAAGAGCTTGGATGAACTCCCCCCAGAGATGCTCGCCCTTTTGGACCGGTTGGGAATCGCGGAGGTGGAGAAAAAATACATCGCCGGCTTGGCTGTGCAGAGCGACACGAGCATAGTGCTCAACGATTTCCTGAAAGAGTGGAGGAAAAAGGGATTGATAATGGAATCCATGGAGGACGCGGTTCGAAATCACCCGTATATGAAGGATCTGTTTATGAGGCAGTTCAATCCCTACGAGAGCAAGATGGCCGCGTATCACACTGCGGTCTGGAACGGGGGCGTGTTCTTGCACGTTGATCCCGGGCTGAAGGTTCCCATGCCCCTGCACCTGTTCTTCCTCATACAGAACAGCGCCATGGCCCAGGCCCCGCACATAATCATCGACGCTCGAGAGGGTAGCGAAGTTCACCTAATCGAAGGATGCACCTCTCCCGTGTTGGTGCGCCATTCTCTCCACTTGGATATGAGCGAAGTCTACGTTGGAAAAAATGCAAATGTGAAGTTGAGCGTGCTGCAAAACTGGCCCGAGTACGTGCACACGAGGCCCATGACGAGGGCAATAATCGAGGAAAACGGAGAGTTCATAAACACCACCGTGGGTCTCGGAACGGGAAGAAGCAACATAGCTAATCCAAAGTACATAGTGAAAGAAGGGGGATACGTGGAATTGAACGGCATAATCTTAGGGCAGAAAGATTACTATGTGGATTTGGGCGGAGAAATGGACCTCGAGGGTCAAGGGGCGAGAGGAATGAATGCAAGCAAGAGCGTGATCATGGACAAAAGCACCGTAATAACCCGCGGTTTAATCAGAGCGAAGGCGCCGAAGACGAAGGGGCACATAAGCTGCGACGCTTTAATACTTAATCCAGAAGCGAAGATGGAAACGTATCCCGGACTTGCGTCGGAGGTGGACGACGCCGAATTGAGTCACGAGGCGGCAATCGGAAAGATCCGCGAAGAAGAGCTTTTCTACCTGATGGCCCACGGACTGAAGGAAGAGGAGGCGACGCAGCTAATCGTAAAGGGCTTCGTTAATCCTCTTCTGAAAGATATTCCGCTGGAATTCGTCATAGAAATAAGAAAAATAATAGAGATGGCAGTGAGCGGAGGAATGTAAGCTCACGGGTCTCTGATTCCCTCGGTGGTTATATTTATAACCACTTCCCCATCGGGAAGCGCCGGAGAATCAATCAGGCGTACTATTCTTTTATTTCCCCTGCTTTTCCTTATGTATAGTCGATAAGTAGCATTATGAGCAACTATGTTTCCTCCTATTGGCGTTGTGGGATCTCCGTAGAACATGTCCGGCTTCGATGAAACTTGATTAGTGACTGCAACCACCGCATTGTTTATGTCAGCGAATCTAAGAAGATCATGCATGTGCCTGTTCAAAAGCTGCTGTCTCTCCGCCAATGAGCCGCGACCCACATATTCCGCGCGAAAATGAGCGGTTAGGGAATCCACGATTAAAAGCCTCACCGGATATTCCTTCGCCAGCTCCATTGCTTTATCAACCATGAGCATCTGGTGGTGCGAATTGAACGCTCTAGCCACATGAATCTTCTTCAAAACTTCCTCCGGGTTTAGACCAAGCGCTTCTGCCATCTGAGCAATTCTCTCAGGCCGGAATGTGTTCTCGGTGTCTATGAATATCACATGACCATCCAACCCGCCCTTATCCACGGGTAATTGAACATTCACAGCCAGTTGATGAACTATCTGCGTTTTTCCCGAGCCGAACTCTCCAAAAAGCTCGGTTATTGATTGACTCTCTAAACCTCCGCCTAACAGCTCGTCGAAATTCTTGGAGGCTGTGGTGAGCTTCGTCATCTTCTTGCGCCTTTCATAAATGACATCGCCCGTCTCGAATTGCCCCACATTCGCATACTTTCTCGCGGCAGCAATTATCTTCTGAGCCGCCCCTTCCCCTATGCCCGCTATATCAGCCAAATCTTTAGGAGAAGCGACGGCGAGTTCTATCAAATCCGTGTATCCGGCATCCCTCAATTTCTCCGCAGTTGCGGAACCGACCCCGGGCAAATCTTCCAGCGTGTACTCTTTCTTTTCCTCTTTTTTCTTGGCCATTATCATCACCTACCTCTCTTTATGCCTCATGCGTATTAATCTTTTCTCCGAATCAAAGCCACTGCGATATATATTTAATCAAATCGACCACGCGCGCAGAGTAGCCGTATTCGTTGTCGTACCAAGCGAGAACCTTCACTAAATTCCCGCGAACATAGGTCTCCGAGGCGTCGAACATGGCGCTGTGCGGATTGCCCTTGAAATCTGAAGAAACGAGGGGCTCGTCCACATACTGCAAAATTCCTTTCAATTCCCCTTCCGCCGCCCTCTTGAACGCTTCCCTCACCGCGTCCTCCGTGATGGGCTTCTCCACCTCGGCAACTAAGTCAACGATGGACACGGTGCTCGTAGGAACTCGAATAGATATGCCATGCATACGCCCATCCAGTTCTGGAAGAACAAGCCCGATTGCTTTGGCGGCGCCGGTGGTGGTCGGGATTATATTCATCCCCGCCGCACGCGCGCGGCGCAGATCTTTGTGCGGTAAATCCAGGACGCGCTGATCATTGGTGTAGGAATGCACTGTCGTCATGAGAGCGTACTTTATTCCGAAGTTCTCGTGGAGGACCTTCGCCACAGGAGCCAGGCAATTGGTGGTGCAGGAGGCGTTGCTTATCACGT
>JALWEL010000073.1 GCA_027014065.1 DHVE2 group archaeon | reverse complement strand
TTGCAATACCCATCGGAATTGCGTTCCAGCTTCAAGACGACATACTGGGGCTATTCGGGGACGAGAAAAAGATAGGAAAGCCCGTTACCAGCGATTTGGCAGAGGGAAAGAAAACGCTTTTGATAATCAAAGCCTTAGAAAAATGCAACGACGAAGATAGAGAGAAGATAATGAACTCATTAGGAAACCCGGCGGTAACGATAGAGCAACTGAACGATGTGAGAGAAATCGTAGAAAAGACGGGGTCTTTGGATTACTCCCGAAATCTAGCTGCAAAGTTAGTGGATGAGGGTAAAAGGGCCCTTGAGGAGCTGGAGATACCCTCGAAGGAGTACAGAGAAATCTTGGAGAAAATGGCAGATTACATAATCAAAAGAACAATGTGATTACCGCAATGCATAAATATTAATTACGGGTTATGTACAAGTATGAATGGGGTTAAAGCAATTGCGGTATTTAGTGTAGTGATAGCTATTCTTCTCCTAGCAACGCCGCTATCCAGCGGTTGGGAGAGCGGGCAGACATGGGGCTACAAATGGGAAGTTGATTGGAAAGACTCTTTGAGCAATTCGGATAACAACACAACATTCCAAGGTTCAATCGAGGGAAAAACGGTGCATATGTTTTTCGTGAAATACATGGGCGAGGAAAACGGAGAGTATAAGTTCCATTACGAAGGTGCCTACTACTCATACGGATACATAAAGGGCACGGCAAGCCGTCATGATTCACTATACAACATGAGCGGTTCCGTAGATATGACTCTCAAATCCTTCTGGGTAAATTACGAGGGCGATTTCCATCTGGTGAAGGTGGTTGACCACGAAGCCTTAAACGAAGTAACCTACTACGGAATGAAGGACATAAGCATTCACGTCTACACTAAGGAGCCCATAGATATGCACATGGAGGAAACATACACCGGAGAGAGTATGGGTGCGAAGAGCACAATGAATATGAAAACCGAGCTGAAGGGAACAATAGACATAAACACATTCATAACCTTCGAGAAACCCATACCCTACCTGCCTGATAACTCCACACCCAACTACGTCAGCACAGAAACTTCCGCAAATTACAGCGGACACTGGAAAGTAAACACCAAAGGATACAGCTATGTGAGGGGCTCATCGCAGGGAATTGGAGCAAATACGAGTATGGACATGAACGTCTCCCTCGATAAAAACATAGATAAGAGTTTCAGCGGCACCCTGGAGGATGTTTTCGTCATGATGAGCAAACACGGAAATGCCGTGTCAAGATGCGGTATTTTAGAAAATATACCCTTCGCCATCACAGGAATATACCCCTCGCCATTCATTCAGAACTCCAATAAAATTGAAGTGAGCGGTTTCATCAACAGTGCTTTCATTCTCAACCACTATGCAAAGTACAACGGAGATTTCTACTCCAGCGTGAAAGAGGACGAAACAACCGGCAGCTTCAACGTAAACATACATAGCGAAGAATATTCAGAGCCCGCAACGGAAAATGAAGTGAAGAATGTGGAAAACAACGCACCCGCAGAGTACGGCACATATCAGGGAGAGGGATCTTTCATACCAACTTTGTACTTGATAACAATCGCGGTGGTTGCAGCGATAATTGTTGTAGCAATCGTCGTTATAGTGAAGAAAAAACACTAATTTCTCTTTTTTATTTGTACAATAGCACTATATCCCCGATTTTTCCATTCAGATCCTCGGCGACCACTGAGCATTTGACCATGAGCATGTAGAATATGCCTCTCCACTCGCTCAATCCCTCGTAATTTCCCTGTCCTTTGGAAATCACCATATCGTGCTCATCTATCCATCTACCCACTTCCTCGGAGTTCCTATCGTATCCCTTTTCCCCGTTGGATAGGTACCGAATTTCGTCCACCAGAGAATCGAGGGAAACGTACTTCAAATCCTCCTCGGTGGCGTCGTTGATTATGGGCCCGGCTTTAACCACCGCCGTTATTTTCACATCTCTCTTCTTTTTTATTTCCTCTATGAGTAATTTGTCGAATACGATCTCCCCGGCGTTGTCGAAGAAGTACAGGATTTTTTCCGCATCCTCGAGTTTTTGAACGAAAAGATGATAATCGTCGTAGGCGAATTTTTTCTTCAAAACATCGTTAATCGTCTTTTCTAAGTTGAAATCTAACATGGCACCGAAGTCTATTATGTTTCCAGCGATTGCAACCCTTATGGCTGTCCTAAGAGGATCCTCGCTCTCCTCAACGATTCTCTTCACCTCAGGATAAATCTTCATCGCGAGGTCATTACTTTCTTTTTTTACCTCTTTGTAAGGATCTCCACCTATGTACTCGCGGAGAATGCGGTGGGCCACGTGGGAGATTTGCGGGGGAGTGGTGTGCCAATTTACTTTAAGAAGCGCCTGCATAACTTCCCTGAGAATTCCCTCGATTTCCTCTTCTCTGAGATTTGAAAACCTCGCAGCTTTGATTATCTGCCTCTGCACGCACGGGATGCAGTCCACTTTAGCTTTCATAGTTTGGGGAAAAGAGAAAAAGAAGATAAAACCTGCGAACAAATGGGATTATTTAAGATCACACACCAAGGCGGCTCAAGAATCACTTTGCTTTTTCTTTTAGGTCAGCTATATCCCAAACCTCCAGTTCTGTTTTGGGAACTGCATTTTTATCCGGAACCACAAGTATCTTTCTCGAGAGGGAGAATTTTTCTAATTTAGTCTCCACTTTTCTCATTTCTTTTTTCGTGAGCTCTTTTTTCCATTTCACTTCCGCCACTATGCTTAATTTTTTGAACTTCAATAGGGCGATATCTATCTCTGGCTCAAGAATTTTCACGGGCTTCATACCAAAATACTCTGCCATGTACCTTTCTACAAACCTCTCAATTAGAAAGGGCAACCTCACACGAACAGCGTCTTTAATAAATCCCCAAGATAGATTCAGGTCTTTTAAATCATACTTTGCATCAAGGTAATACACAATCTCTGTGAGAGGAGACACATGCCTGTAGTAACTCCCCTTCTTTTTGCCCCAGAGCTCCATTTTCTCAATTAACCCTGTTTTTATCATTATATCGATGTATTTTGTTATGTACGACGTAGACGCCTTTTCAATCAAATTTTCTCTGTGGAGATGATTCGCTATTTCAGATAAGCTATGCTTTCCAGCAGCGATGGATTCTAAAATTGCATCGTATCTTCTGCTACGCGTAACATCTTCTTCGTCCAAAATTTCACCTACTAAAGATCTTGCGAAAATGGAGCCAGAGACTATTGCGTCTTCCACACTTCTTCCTATAAGTGTAGGCTCCTGATACCATATTAATTTCTCAAAGTCCTCTTTGCTCTTTATCCGTCCACACATAAGTTCAATGGGTGAAAGCAAACCAACATTCTTAAGGGAAAAAAGCCCTTTGAGAGGAGCATTTGGCCCCTCTATGAACTTCTTGTGGAAGTGCATGGTCGAAGTTATTAGAACAAGATTGTCGGAGCACTGTCCAGCTTGCAAAGCATCAAAAAATTTTAGATCAGCACGATGAAACTCATCAACGATTGTGTTATCATTGCAGAGCTTTAAAAACACCTTCAGGTCGTATTCCTCTCCATCTTCCGGGTCAAAAAATTTTCCCCCGCGACGGACTATGTAATACTTGTAATCGGGAAGAGCTAATCTTGCATAAAATGTTTTTCCCGTCTTTCTGCGCCCAAACAGCATTCTCCTCCCATCATTGCGAAGAAAACTCTCCAAGTCCGGCCTTTTGATTATGATACTCATAGTATCATACCAATAGTATCATGTTATATAAAGGTTGCTGATTTTTGAAGAGGGCGAAGTAATGTACGGTAGAATTTACAAAAAAAAGGGGAAGCTTCCCTGCGAAAATTTTTATTTGTGTTTTTTATATTCTCCGTATGGAAGACGAAGAGATTTTGAGGGGAATCGGAGTAAGTACGGAGGAGCTAATGGATTATCGAGAGACTCGAAGAAAATTGGTTAAAGGGTATTCCTATATGATTGGCGCAGGGGGATTGCTGATTCCCATGATCATTATAGCCATGTTTTTAGAATTTCAAGGAAATGACCTTGGATTTATATTTGCGTTTGCAGGATGGTTTATTCCTGTATCCATCTTTGGATTGTCTTTTCTGATGCTTCTAACCAAAACAAGCAAAAAATCCTCGCATATGATTGAAAACACCTGGTTAATCTGGCCAGGCTCTCCGCTCCTCTATACTAGAACTCACATCGCTTTGCTTCTTC
>JALWEL010000072.1 GCA_027014065.1 DHVE2 group archaeon | reverse complement strand
GGAGTACATTTGTACCCTGTGCAAACGTTCTAACAACACGCCTAACGTCTTCCCAACTAAGATAATAAAAGACAAAATCTATCTCTACACTATCATTTAATGGGATGAGCCTTGTTAAATCCATGGAGTGTAAAATATTTTTAGGATACTTTTTGGGGTCTATAATTAATGGGGCCCCAATAATATGTCCTTTGCTCATATCGGTATTGGCCACAAATAAAGAACGCTCACTTATTATAAATCTGTTATCAATTACATTTTCACGGAGATAAATCTTATCATTATCTCTTTTGAGCCCTCCGCCCTTTTCAAAATCATTGATTGTAATAAAAAGATATTTGGTGGGAGAATCACTTAGATCAGTTTTTCTATATGAAAATCCTCGTTGAAATTTGAAGATCTCCCCCAACCTCACCTCCTCCCAACCCTCGGGAATTTTTTTGATTGATGTTTGTTTGTCTTTTGAGCGCATATGTTATGCACCCCCTGAAGCATTTACAAAAGCAATAATTAAAATTAGAACTATACTAATTGCAATGAAAACTAAACCGACTATAAAATCAACAAAAACGGTAATTAAACCAACAAAGAATGCACTTGCTGATAATGCGGGTAGTAGGCCTATATCAAATATTTGTCCAAATAGAAATGTCCCTACCAACCATAAAATAACATCCCCCATACCTAAATACTTAAGCCACTCAGGACTATTAAATTGTTTGTATGTCAGAGCTAAAACGAGAAGAGATATACCCCATCCTGCTAAAACTCCCAAAGCGCCTTTGTTTACATCACTCATCTACTGCACCTCCTATCGCATTTCCATTTTCAAAGAATCTCATATCTGAAATTCCCTCATTATCAAATTCCAAATAAATACCATACTTGTAATTCAATTGCTTCGTGAAAGCTTCTAATTTTTTAAAATCACACCAATTTTTAGAGTTATTATTTTTCTTTTTTACTTCAACTACTAAAAAATTATTTTCATTATCCCCCCTGTGATGAATAATTATATCTGGAAATGCAGTAAAATCCGAAGTATCACTTCTTTTCGTGCATTCTTCAAAACTCTTTCCACCCATATTAAGTATTTTCTTTGCAACTCCCTCATCATATGACTCGCCATTTGGCATTCTGTTATACTCGCAGTCAACTTCATATTCACAATATTCTTTTTGAAGGTATTCTGCCAATTTATGGGTTATTGTTCTCTCATTAAGATTATTCTCCAGTAAAAATTTTTCATTCATTATGAAACATTGAACCGCTTTTACAAATCTATCCATATCTTCCCACCCCTCCGGGATTTCGCCGAGCTCCGTTTGCTTGTAGCCGGGCTTAGGCATCGCGGGCACCTCCACCATTGAAAATTGAACATCTTGGCACATTAGCAAGATCATTATATATTTGCATGATAACCGATAACATGCGAGTAAAGCCATGGCTCGCGCTGTGTACCGGATGGTGCACGTCTCCCCGCGCCGTGGGGCCACGTTTTCTTCCAGTTTTCATTTTTCCACCTCTCTAATCATTACCTATTCGTTACTTTCATTACTTAATCATTACTTAATCGTTACCTTTTAGCACATAGATGGAGCTCCTGCCAGCTCCCCGTTTTACTATTAATCCCCTTTTGACAAGATCCATTATCTCCAGATATGCAGTTTTGTTAGACACACCAAACATTTCCCTGTACTCTCGGTTGCTTATACTCCCTCTTTCTTTAATGTATAATATTGCTTTGATTTGCCTCTCGCCTATTCCCCTATCCCTCAAGGTTTCAGCATTATATATATCCTTGTAAAACTTCATTTCAAAGCCCTCTCCTAAGTGTCTTATTACTGGTTCCGGAAGACCCCGTTTTTTCATAGCGTTTATTATTCTCAATGTCCCGCTTCCCCATTTCTCTATGTAACCCGCCAAATAAAAGGTCTCTGCGATAAGTTTATTGCGGGGATGTGATGGATGCTCTCTGTATAGATCCTCCACCGTAAGATCAAAGGGCAAACTTCCCGGATTCCAAATTGTTAGATGGTCGTCGTAAATTTTTATCTGGATTTCCTCCGGCCTGCGATAATCCCGATGAATAACTGCGTTGATTATTCCTTCCCTCAAAGCTATCATGGGATAATCCCAAACCTCTTCCCTTTTAGTTTCTCTTATTATAAATTTCCTGTTTAAATGCTTTTTAACTACATCCATAACATTCTCAACCTGTGAAAACAGGTTACCATCTACGTCCACGGAATCCAGTATTTCAGAATCTTTGAATCTTCCAACTCGTACCACTGCATTCATGAAAATATCCTGAACATTTTTACCGAAGAGAAGCACGGCCGCCCGCGTGGGCTTCCCCTCTCTTACTAAGTGCAACTTTCTAAGTATCTCATCCGTACCGTACCTGTCTAACTTTGCCATCTTCGCAAATTTAGATATTGCATCTTTGTCAAGAATACCCATCGATTCATCCACAACATAATAATCCCAGCTCGTACCTGTGGAAGATTCGAACATCTCCGTGATTTCTCTCTGGGTCATCCTCCGATTTGATGCACCTACTCTTATGTATGCTCTGCCCCTGAAGAATACGGGTTTTATGGGATGTTCATCCACCCTAATCATAACTATGTTCTTTTCTCCGTACCTAATACTTTCAATTTGAGGTATTATTCTGGGCTCCGTGTTCTGAGATATCTCATTCGCCCAGTTTGCGAGCGTGTTTTTTCCTATGCTCACTCCCAAAACTTCACCGTCATCCTGCACTCCTATCAAAACATATCCGCCACGGGAGTTTGCCATGGCGACGATAGTTTCTATTGTCTCTTTGCCGAATTTCTCCTTAAATTCTATCGTTTCGCATTCGCCTCTCCTCAAGATTTCTTCTACCTTCACCTTATCACCCTCAGGTACTCCTCGATCTTCCCGTTTATTTTTCTCATCTCCTCGTCAATTCTCTTTATCTCTTCCCATTCTTTTTCCACGTCTATATCTTCTTCCTCTATCTCCGGGAACGCGTAGAGGGTCACGTTGAGATTGTAATCGTTATCCTTGATTTCCTTTAAATCCACAACCCTCGCAAATCCGTCGTCGTCGTTGAAATCTTCGTACGCTTTTACTATTCTCTCTATATTCTTCTCGCTCAAAATGTTCAATTTGCGCACGTCCGAGTGCTTCTCGTACTCCTGCGAAGCGTTGATGAACAGTATTTTCCCTTTCCTCTCCTCCCTCTTCGCCTTGTTGAATATTATTATCGCCCCGGGCGCGCCGGTGTTGTAGAACAGTTTCTCGGGAAGTAAAATAACCGCTTCAACCAGATCATTCTCCACGATTTTCTCCCTTATTTTTTTCTCTCTTCCCCCGCGGAAAAGTGCGCCGTTGTCAATTACCACGCCCACTATTCTACGCGATGAATAAAGCATGTGCTGTATCCACGCCCAGTCGGCGCTCTGCTTCGTTGGAAAACCGAACTCAAATCTCTCCTGCCAGAATTCCCCGTTCTTTAGCTTATTCTCATCGTAGCCGTCCTGATTCCACGGTGGATTTGCAATTACAATGTCAAAAATTCTGGGCTTTCCACCGTGCATTATTTTCGGATAGAGCAGGGAATCACCCACCCGAATATCCGCACTCTTGATGTCGTGGATTATTAGATTCATCCTGCAGAGCCCGAAGGTAACCGGGTTGTACTCCTGCCCGTATAGAAATAGCTTTCTCACCTCCTTCCCGTATTTCTCCTCCACATACCGATAAGATTCAATTAACATGCCTCCGGAGCCAACGGCGGGATCGTACACCTCCTCGCCGGGCTTAGGGGCAACTATGCGAACCAGAAGCTTTATCACTTCCCGCGGCGTGTAAACCTCTCCCTCCTTGGCCTTGAGAGGAGCGAAATAGCGAAGAATCCATTCGTAGGCATCGCCCAAAACATCCGAGGACACCGTTCCTAAATTTATTTCGCTGAATATCTCCATCAATTGGTGCAAAATCTGCAGATTTTCTCGATTTGTGGTGAATGATATGAACTCCACGCTGTTGAACACTCCCCGCAGCCCCGGGTTCATCTCGGCGATTTTCTTCATCGCGCTGCTGAGCCGCTCTGGAAGGGTGTTCACGTCCTTTCTTATCTCGTCCCATAGGAACTCTTCGGGAATTGAAAATGTGTGAAAATCCGGATTTTTCGCTTCTGCCTTCGCGATTTTCTCGGGTATGCCGTCTTCGATCAGCTCCTGCACCTTGTTTCTGTACTCTTC
>JALWEL010000071.1 GCA_027014065.1 DHVE2 group archaeon | reverse complement strand
GGAATGAGGCCTGCAGAATGGCTGGATAAAATTGGGTTCTTGAGCAATCGCGTCATAGGGGCACACATGGTATGGCTCACACTCCGTGAGATAAAACTGCTCTCGGAGAGAGGTGTGATTGCTTCCCACAATCCCACCAGCAACATGAAGTTGGGAAACGGAGGTTCAATGCCTCTCGTGGAGATGCTCCAGAACGGAATGAATATTACTCTTGGCACAGACAGCGTGGTAAGCAATAACAATCTCGACATGTTCGAAGTGATGAAATTCGCCGCTCTTTTGCACAAAAATGAGAGATGGGACCCGAAGGCCACCAACGCACAGATGATTCTCGATTTCGCAACGGTGAACGCGGCGAAAGCTTTGGGCTTGAACGCAGGAAGCGTGGAAGAGGGAAAATTGGCGGATCTGGTTATAATCGACGGAAACGAGCCTAATGCAAAGCCATTCAAAAAAGAGAATTTAGTCTCGAACATAGTTTACTCGCTCAACGGTCTGAACGTGGCTGCCACAATAGTGGACGGAAAAATAAGGTACGGTGAGGAAAAATTCTCATAGTTCTCTGTTTTTTATATGCACGTCCAGCTGCGGGAATGGAATTTCAATACCCTCTTCTTTGAATTTGTTGTAAAGGGCCACTCTCAACTCATGAGCGACGCGCCACTGGTCCATTATGTTTGGTATCCATGCAATTACTAAGAAATCAAGCGAGGATTCCCCGAAATTCACAAGACGTACCAGGGGCTTCTTGTCTCCGCTCTTTATTATCTCCGGATGCTCTTCCACAACCTTCTCAATTATATCCATGACCCTATCCACATCCGTGCCATAAGCAACGCCAACGTTGAACTTCACCTTGCCCAAATTATCGGGCTTCATCATGTTGATTATCTTGTCCCCCGCGAGCATCTTGTTAGGTATCACCACTTCCTCGTGGTTGAACACATCGTAAGCTCGTGTGGAGCGAACACCCACCTTTTCTATCTTGTACACGGTGTTTATCCCCTCCAACTTGATGTAATCCCCTATGGCAAATGGATGATCCAATAGGATATGCATTCCCGCAAAGAAATTGGCGAGGGCATCCTGAGATGCGAGACCTATTATCAATCCTAAACCTCCGAGACCCGCAAGGAATATGGTTATGTTGATTCCCAAAGAATTCAGAAGCCACAGAGAACCCACAATAAGTATGAGCGCATCGCCTATTTTCTCAACAACGGGAATAAGAACGTCGTCCAGTTCGCTCTCAGTCTTCTTCGCCAGTTTTTTGCCTTCGTAAATCATGAGATCGTGGAATATCCTATACGAAAGGTAAGTGATTACTGCGATTAGCGTTATTTCGTAAGCTTTGTTTATTGCAGAAAGCGAAGATGCGCTTATGGGAAGAAGTTCCGCGGCGGCCACGAAGCCGTAGATGAAGAGCATGATAATTATCGGCGCCCGGATTATTTGCCAGATTATGTCATCTACCTTCGTTTTGGTTTTCTCCGTCGTTATCCTAATTATCGGCGCCACAATGAAAACCGTTAAAAAGCCAACTCCGAGCCAGAATAGAACGGTTATGATGAACTGCCAGACCCAATTATCTTCAAGACCCAACGTGGATATGATGGGCTTGATGAACCATGAAGGATTGATAACTAAAATTACGAAGGACATTTCCTTAGTGTCTATGGGATTCACCGCCTCAATCTCGTAAATTTCAAACTTCACTTTGAGATCTATTTCCTCCCTCTCTAACTTTTCACTGGGGGTTATTATGACGGAAACGTTACTCTCGGAAAGAGGCCCTAAGCGGAATGCGTGAGAAGGCACATAAGAAACGGAATACAGCGAAGATTCAGTGACGGAAATCTCTATGTCGAGGCTTCTGTTGAAGATATTACGAATGGTGAAATTCAGCCAAACCGGTGTGTGACCTCTCACTATTATCTCCTGCTCTCCGTGATAATTCAGTTCCACAGAGCGCGCGCTAACCGGCTGAAAAAGTGCTGTGGAAAGCAAAAGAACCACAATGGTCAGCATAACCGCTCTTTTCATCGGTTGTGTAAATATGATTGCGTATTTAATGATTTATTTCTATTCAGCACTTCTTCAAACGGACAGCTGCAACCTTTAATTCTGGAATCTTCGCCTCCGGGTCCAGTGCGTCAATGGTAAGGACATTCGCCGCGCTCTCAGCAAAGTGGAATGGAATGAACACCACACCCTTCTTTATCCCCGCTATTTTCGCTTTCACCCTTATCTTCCCTCTCCTGGATTCCACTTCGATGCAATCTCCCTCTTCCACCCCCAACTTCTTCGCATCCTCGGGGTGAATTTCAACGAATGCTTCAGGAATGAGCTCGTTGAACCCATCTATTTTTCTCGTCAGCGTGCCCGTGTGGAAATGTTCGTAAGTGCGCCCTGTGGTGAGCACAAATGGATACTCCCCGTCCGGTTCCTCCGCTGGCGGTTTGTACTCATACGGGGAGAATTTGGCCAATCCGTTTGAAGTCGGGAAGATATCTTCGTGGAGAATTTTTGTCCCGGGATGCTTCTCGCTGGGACACGGCCACTGCAATCCCATTTTCTCTATTCTCTCGTATGTTATCCCGCTGTATTGCGGAACAACCTTCCTTATTTCTTCAAATATGTCCTTCGGGCTTTCGTAATTCCAATCTGCACCCATTCTTTTACCTATTTCCTGAATAATCCACCAATCGGGCTTCGCATCCCCTACGGGTTCAAGAACGCGGTGAAGTAATTGCACTCTTCTCTCTGTGTTGGTGAACGTGCCCTCCTTCTCAAGCGAAGAAGCTGCGGGAAGCACCACATCCGCAAGTTGAGCGGTTTCACTCATAAATAAATCCTGCACCACAAGGAGCTCTAAATTCTTCAGCGCTTTAATCACATGCTTCTGGTCAGGGTCGCTCACCGCCGGGTTCTCGCCCATTATGTACATCCCCTTTATCACTCCTTTAGAAGCGGCGTGCATCATCTCAACAACTGTTAATCCCTCTTTTTCAGGTATTTTCCCGCCCCATATTTTTTCTATTTCCCTCTCTTTTCTCGTCCCTAATTTCGCATATCCGGGAAGCAAATTGGGCAATGCGCCCATGTCCCCTGCGCCCTGCACGTTGTTCTGCCCGCGAAGCGGATTCACTCCCGTTCCTCTCTTTCCAACGTTACCAGTTAGAAGCGCGAGGTTCGCAAGAGATGCCACATTTCCCGTTCCTGATGTGTGCTGTGTTATACCCATTGCGTAAATTATCGCTGATCTGTGGGTCGCATACAGAACCGCCGCTTTTATTATGTCCTCCTTCGGCACACCGGTGAGCTTCTCCACGTACTCCGGCGTATATTTCTTAACGATTTCTTTCAATTTCTCGTATCCCTCCGTTCTATTCTTTATGAATTCTCTATCTTCCAATCCGTGAGAGATTATGACATTCATCATCCCGTTGATCAAAGCGACATCGGTGCCCGGGCGCTGCCTCATGTGAATATCGGAGTACTCCGCGAGCTCAATGTCCCGGGGGTCAGCAACTATCAGCCTTGCGCCTCGAGATTTTACGGCTCTTTTAATCATCGTACCTATTACCGGATGCGCATGCGTAGTATTTGAGCCAATTACAAAGTACAACTCTGCATCGTTCTCCAAATCTTCCAAACTATTGGTCATCGCTCCACTGCCAAATACTTTGAATAATCCAACCACTGTGGATGCATGACATAACCTCGCGCAGTGGTCCACGTTATTTGTTCCCACCACAATTCGCATGAACTTCTGAAATAGGTAATTCTCCTCGTTGGTGCATTTCGCAGACGACAGGCCAGCGATGCTATCCGCTCCGTATTTCTCCCTTATTTCTTTCAGGCGCGAGGCAACATAGTTCAATGCCTCATCCCATGTGACTTCCTCGAATTTTCCATTCTTCTTTATTAGAGGCTTTTTCAATCTCTCTTCGCTGTGCACGAATTGCCATCCGTAGCGGCCTTTGATGCAGTCGTCCCCTTTGTTCACCCCGTTGGGCGAGCCCTTCGCGTAGATTATTTCATCTCCTGACACATAATAATCAATGGCACATCCCACACCGCAATATGGACAGATAGATGTGATCTTCTTCGTTTCTTCCTCTTTTGCCGTTAAATCCGTGAGCGCTCCGGTGGGGCACGCGTCCACGCACGCACCGCAGAACGCACAGCCAGCATCTTTGAGAGCTTCATTTATCCCTGCTACGATTCCTATCTCTGCTCCACGATTCTCGCGCACCAAAACATGGTTCTCTTTGATGAGAGAACAGGCCTGCACGCAGCGGAAGCAGGAAACACACGCCTCG
>JALWEL010000070.1:3431-13704 GCA_027014065.1 DHVE2 group archaeon | reverse complement strand
ACAGGGAGAAGGGCAACATCCGGAGTATAGAGTTCGCCGATTATCTTCATGTCCCCGAATAATCCCGTGTCACCGGCGTGATAAATCGTTTTTCCGTCCATTTCTATTATGAACCCCGCAGGCAACCCTCCGCTGTGGGAGAAATTATCTTCTGTTATCCCCGAAGAATGTAGGGCTGGCACCATAGTGAGCCTCACGCCCTCATGCTCGTATGTGCCGCTGAAATTCATCCCGATTGCTGTCGCCCCTTTGGAATTTATGTATTCGGCGAGTTCGTAAATGGCCACAATGGGCACATTTTTTCTCTTTGATATGAATATCGCATCCCCCAGATGGTCCCCGTGCCCGTGGGTCACAGCAATTATATCGCAATCTACATCATCGGGCTTAACGGGAGCCTTATCGTTCCCGGTTATGAAAGGATCAACCAACACCCTCTTGGTTCCCTCAATCAAGAACGCTGAATGTCCGAGCCATGTTATCTTCATTCACATCACCTCCTGAATCGTATGGTTTTCTCAACTTAAATTTTTTCATGAGTTACTTCATCTTTTTGAAATCCTGTATATTTCTCACCACATCTCCGCCGAATATGGCGCTGGCAGCCACGAGTATATCCGCTCCTGCATCCAGCACCTCTTTATAATTTGTGTGCTTGATTCCCCCGTCAACCCCTATTTTGACCTGCAAATCCTCCCTGTCAACGTATTCCCGAGCTTCCTTTATCTTTGGAAGTACATCTCTTATGAACCTCTGCCCCGCGAATCCCGGATAAACGGACATTATCAGAAGGTAGTCTATCTCATCCATGTACTCCTTCACTCTGGAGAAAGGGGTATCGGGATTTATAGCAATTCCAACCTCGGCGCCGTAATTCCTTATCTTCCTGATTATTGTTTCGAAATCAACCTTAGTCTCCAAATGCACCGTCACAATATCCGCACCTGCGCTTATGAAATCCTTAACGAACTTGTCAGGTTTCTCTATCATCAGGTGAGCATCAAATGGTATTTTGGTGCATTTTCTTATGCTCTTTATCACCACAGGCCCGAATGTTATATTCGGAACAAAGTGCCCATCCATCACGTCCAGATGAATTACATCCGCACCACCCTTTTCGCAATTTCGTATTTCATCACAGAGATTTGCAAAATCTGCTGAGAGAATTGATGGAGCAACCATGATCTTTCTCATCTTTAATCACCGGGCGGGCATGCCACAACCGATATAAAAATTTTCCACGAATTAAGCGTTCTCCACAATATATTTGAAGATGTTTTCTACGTTATCACCAGTCTTCGCGCTGGCAAAGAAGTACGGAGAAGAGTACTCGGTGGATAACTGGCTCAACTCATCGGTCCAGAACTCGGCTTGGTACTTCATGTCGTTCTTGTTCCCCACGAAAACCTTCATACCCGGGTGACCATCCAAAAATCTCGATATTTCACGCATGGTATCGTAAGTTTCCCCCCTCGTGATGTCCCCCAAAATCAAAATTGCCCGAGCGCCGTTCAATATTTTTTCGATATGCTCCTCATACACGCTCACGTCCCATATCATAAGGGTAACGTCCCCCATCTTTCTCTTGAACGCTTTGCTCTCCAACGTCTCCTCTTTCTCATCCGAGAATGTGTTAAATACGAATCTTCTCACCAGCGAGGTTTTGCCAACGTCTTTATCGCCGATTACGCATATTTTCCATATTTTAGGGGGCTTCATTCAATTGTCCAATGGGTTTAGATATTTAAAATTTTTTCATGCCTTATTTCGCCCGCACGCAATATTTGCATGGGTATATGAACGATTTGTTTCTCAACATACCCCATGGGTAATATTTCCCAAAACATTAAAAACGATGAACCATACAGCGCATCCTTCTTCATGAGCATTTACAAAAACGATTAAATAATAGAAAAACATTTATAACCCAGTGAGCGGTATGGAGATTAAGCGCAAAGTTGTTCTTCTGGGTGACGCGGCTGTGGGGAAAACATCCTTGGTTCGGAGATTTGTCTACGATGCCTTTGACGATAAATACATAATGACCATCGGAACAAAAGTTAGCAAAAAGGTAATGGATATAGAGTGGGAGGGAATAAACATCAATCTCAGTCTAATGGTCTGGGATGTCCTTGGCCAACAGGGCTTCACACAGGTGCAGGAGACCGCGTTCAAGGGGAGTGATGGAGCACTATTGGTTTGTGACCTGACGAGAAAAGAGACGCTTTACAGCATATCTCATTATTGGCTTCCAATACTGGAGAGAGTGGCAGGCGTACCCGCAATACTTTTAGCCAATAAGAGCGATTTGAAAAATTGGGATGTTACCTACGAAGACGTGGAAAACTTTGCAAATCAGCTGGGAATGCCATTCATGCTAACGAGCGCAAAAACAGGTGAGAATGTGGAAGATGCTTTCAGAGAACTTGCAAGGATGACCTTCTTATTCTACCCAGTGGTTGTAAATGAGAGCAATGAAAAGATACCCTCCTCCTTAAAAGAAGCGCTAGATTACATAATGGACGATTTCGCAAGGAACTATGGTAATTACGAGGATGGAATGGCAATATTGACAGCAAACATGAAATTGGTGGAAATGGACATCGAACATCCGAGCGCAACCCAGCTAATTGCATTGATTGATAAGCTATACACCATCGAGAAAGATTACATGGACATAAAAAAAGCGCAGGAGAAAAAAATAATTAGGTTGGGAATTTTGAAGAGAGTGAGGTGGTCTTAATGAACGATAAAAAAGAGATAGAGGAAAAAATACTGAAAATAATACGAAAATTTGCGGACAAGAACCCTTGTGGAGAGGGAAAGATAAACCTGCTCAACAGGAGATACGTGCTTCTCTCCACCGACTATTTCCCCTTCGATCTAACCCGAGATTTGGAGGAGCTTTTCAGCGCTGCCGGGGATGCAGTTCTCTATAAAGGTGGTGAGAAGATAGGCAAGGAGCTTTACGAGCATTATCTGCCCATCGCCAGAGAGTACGGAATAGACATATGGGACATAATATCTGCAGTGGGTTGGTACTTCGGCTGGGGAACCGGCGAAGTGGTAGAGAGAGGAGAACAAGAAGGAAAATACAGAATCAGAGTCTACGACTCCTTCGAGGCGGATAGTTTCAAGAGAAGAATAGGAAGAACAGAAAAGCCCGTTTGTCACTTTATGAAAGGAGTTTTGAACGGAATAGTGGAAGGCGTGGAAGGGAGGAAATACAGGGCGGAAGAGAAGATGTGCATGGCCATGGGCTCGGAGTACTGCGAGTTCGTGTTTGAGCCTATGCGCTGATAAACTCCTTGAGCTCCGGATAATTTTTCTCTATTTCCTTTTCGCTCAATGGCCTATTTTTCACAATTTCCGCCGCTTTTTTATCCCCTATGCCAGGAATCACACGGAGGGCCGAATAGCTCAGGGTATTCACATCGAGGGGGAATTCCACGGCCGTAACGCTTCTCTCTCCGTAATCTACAATTTTCACATTCACAAATTCTCCCGTTTTTCTTTTATAAGGGATAACAACGATGAGTGGATACGAGCCTATCTGCCTGCCAAAGGTGTAATTTCCCTTGGTTAGTTCCGTGAAAACATCTTTTAAAATCGTGCCCTTGGGAACCACCCTGGTAAGCATTTTTCTATCTATCTCTTCTCTCGTCTTATTTCTGAATTTCCAGCATTCGTGCTTGTATTTCAACCTGAACTTGTTTCTAATCGAAGCAACTTGCCTTATGTTTATTCTCCTTAGCAAATATCCCCGCTCTAAAACTTCTTTGAGAAATTTGAAATTCATTTCGTATGTCTCTTTTCTCTCGCCCCAGAGCCCGCAGATGAAATTCAATCCAGGGAGAAGATGGGGCATGCCGTTCTCTCCCCTTTCGCGGCCGATTTCGTTCACTATTCTTATGGCTTCCATGACATCTTCCACATCCCCATTCAGATTATTCTTTTTCCTCACAACTGGATCCGCGGACTCCATGCCGAATGAGAGAACATTGCCCGGGGTTGTGTATTTCACTAAAATTTCTGTTATTTTCTCCCCTCTCTCAGGATAAGAGGCAATCACCGCAGGGTTCGCGTTGTCCACGTGCAGAACCTTCGGGGCCAAAGCATGCAATTTTTTGAACAGTTCCTCGATTGCAGGAACATTTGGCTCAACCACGTCCTTCTTCCCCATGCCGAATCCCTTGTATGAGTAGATGCAGCTCTGGCCTCCAACCCTGAAATGCCGGACACCCATATCCACGAAGGTTTTCATCTCCTCGTAGATATCTTCGATTTCCCTGAACACCGGTTTTCCGTAAAGCGGCTCGATGCAGAACGAGCAGCCGCCGTTGAAATACCTAGGACATCCGCGAAAAGTTTCCAATTCAACCATTATAGTGTTTGGAAAATCCTCATGCTCCCTCACTATGTATGTGCCTTTCAAAAGCCAGCGGTTCCATTCATCGAGGGTGTGAAATCTGTGTCCCTCGAAATTATCAGTCAGAATATCATAGAGAAGCGCATCCACATCCTTGCGTGCATAGTAATCGAAGCCTTCGTTGATCAACCGGAACCTCGCCAGGCCACCGCCTAAAATCTTCAATCCATGAAAGGATTTCGCGATTTCCATTATTTCTCTTTTTGAAGCGGGATATGTGCGGAGATATTTCCCAGGGACTATTGCACCGCCTATGAATACCAGCACATCTCCTTCCACCTTCTCTCCCCTGCGCCACTGATCGATGCTAATGTACCTGCATTCCTCATTGAGATCTTTGCACACTCCCGCAACTTCCCTGATGTACGGAGAAATATAAGGGGGAACACCTAACATGGAGGGTTCGTCAACATATCCATCTAAAATCGTGATTAACATTTTGCCAAAAGAGAAGTTGCCTTCTGGGCTACGCTGAATTCACCTATCTCATTTGCTATCTTCTTTGCCTTTTCCAAATGGAATTTAGCTGCTTCCTTCATGTTTCCCTTGAGCAGAACCCTTCCTATGTGGAGCTCGCACTCGCTCAAAAGAAGTTTGTTGTTTATCTCCTCCAGAACTTTTTTCGCCTCGTTATAAGTCTGCATCGCCTTCTTGTAATCACCCTGCATTTCATAAACGTATCCGAGTGATAGGGTGCATTCGCCCATCTCGGCCTTGGTGCCAGCTTCTTCCGCCAACTTGATTCCCCTTTTCGCTGCTTCCAGAGCTTCTTCATATCTTTTCTCGTCGGCAAGAACTAAAGAATAAGGAGCATACGATGTAGCACCCACTGCCTTATCTTTATGCTTATCATAGAGCTCCACGCTCTCTCTGAAATATTTCTCGGCCATCTCAAGATTCTTATTTTCTCTCTCGATTAACCCCATGTTTAGCAGATTTATGGCCATCCCGTGATAATCCTCCATCTTCTTAGATTGCTCATAAGCCTGCACGTAATAATCCAAAGCTTTTTTTCTCTCCCCCCTTATCCTGTACACTTCACCTAAATTGTTGTAAACTATGGCTAAGAGAGAAGAATCCCCCATCTTTTTCGCAATGTCAAGGCACATTTCCCACTCCCTCTGGGCCATCCCAACTTTACCTTGATAGAAATTGAATATGCCCACCATGTTGTGGAAAATGAACTTTGTTTTATCATTCGCGTTGTTCACGTATTTAAGACCCATTTTTATATCCCTTACACACGCGTCGTAATCACCCATAGTATTGTGAATCTCAAGTGCAGTTGTGTAAAGAGAAGTGAGTATATCCTCGTCTCCCTCTTCCTCCCCTATAGATATTGCATCTGCTATGGATTTCTGAGCCTTGTACATCTCACCCCTACGAAGATATACGTTTGCAAAACCCCTGAGAACGAGAGCCTTTTGGGATTTTGTCTGAGCAATTTTTTCAGCTTCTTTGTATAATTTCATAGCCTCATCGTAATTTCCATCCCTCTGGAGTTTTCTGGCCTTCTCCATCATTGCATCGAAATCCATATAGCCGGACATGAGAAACCAATATATTTAAGATTTTTCCAAAAGAAGAAAAGAAAAAAATAAAATTTTGGTAGTTAAGAATACGCAGTTTCCAGGAACTCGGATTCATCGAGACCTTTCTCTTCCTCTTCCTCGGAAACCCTCAGAGGCGTGATTTTATTGGTAAGCCATGCAATGCCGTATGTCACCAAGAACGCGTACACTGCCGTGAGACATGCCGCTGCTACCTGCTTTCCAAAGAACTCAACACCGCCGTATATCAATCCGTTTGCACCCGCCACTGCTGCGCTCCCAAAGATCCCCAGCAAGATTATTCCGGTGAATCCGCCTATTCCGTGTACACCCCAAACGTCCAACGCATCATCCCAGCCCTTCTTATGCACGAAATCTACGACCCAGTGCGAAATGAGGGCTGCAAGAATACCTATTAGCATGGCCGCCTGAGGGCTTACGAATCCAGCTGCTGGGGTTATAGTAGCCAGACCTGCTATTGAGCCAGTTAAGAAACCTATGCTGCTCCATTTTTTGTGCACCGCATAATCCCAGAACATCCATGTTACTGATGCAAATGCTGCGGCAATCATCGTGTTTATGAATGCCACATTGGTATCCGCATCAACCCTCAAAGCACTTCCGGCATTGAATCCAAACCATCCAAACCACAGGAGCGCTGTACCGAGCACAACCATGGGGATGCTATGATTACCTGGTTTAGGATGCAATCTCTTGCCAAGATAGAACATTGCCGCAAGGGCTCCGAATCCCGCGCTCACATGAACCACAATACCTCCTGCGAAATCCTCAACTCCCCACTGCTGCAGGAATCCACCGCCCCAGAGCCAGTGGGCAAATGGGAAATACACCAAGAATAGCCAGAGCGTCGTGAACACTATGAATCCCTTGAACTTCATTCTGTCCGCAAACGCGCCCGTCATAAGCACTGGCGTAATGATTGCGAACATCAGCTGATAAATCATAAATGTGTACATGCTTATAACACCGGTGTTGTCCGGAAACAGTGTGTTGGGCGTTATATTGAGCAGGAACATGTACTGCCCATTCCCAATAACTCCCGCTACATCCATGCCAAAGGCCAATGTAAAGCCGAAGAGCACCCAAAGTATTGTGGTCCACCCAGCTGAGAAAAAGTTTTGCATCATCATTGCCACAGCGTTCTTTCTGTTCACTAAGCCACCGTAGAATAGCGCAAGTCCCGGCGTCCTGATGAACACTAGTGCAGCCGCAATTAGCATAAACCCGTCACTACCAGTATCCAGCATTTTCATCATCTCCTGTTATTTCTAATGCTTCACGGAAATCGTCGATGGCATATTTAAATATTTTGAATATATAGAGAATATGTAAAAAATTTGACGTTTAAAATTGCACTTATACTATAGAATTTCAAAATTTTTTGGATTTTCATCTGCAACATGGTTAAATACCAGAATCACATACCTAAATTATGTTCTGGCTGGGAATGGCGCTGGTGATAATTGGCCTTATTCTTCTCATAGGGGAAGTACACATTCCCGGATTCTTCATAGCAATTCCCGGCACTATTCTTCTGATTTTGGGGTTAGCGATAATGATAATGGGCAACGTGGACATAGTAACCGCATCGATTTTGATAATAATCAGTGCCATAGGCTCCTCTTTGTTCACCCTTTGGTTCTACCGAAAACTTGGGGAGCCAGAGCTCCCGAGCACGACCACGCCGGATCAATTCGTTGGGAAAACGGGAATAGTAACGAAAGAAATAGAACCGGGAACGCTAAAGGGGAAAGTGAGAATTGATCATCAGATTTGGAGCGCCACAGCCGATAAGAAAATAGAAGAAGGGAAAAAAGTCATTGTGAAGAAGGCGGAAGGAGTGCATCTTGTAGTTGAGGAGGTGAAATAAAAATGGATCCGTGGGTAATCGGAGGGATAGTGTTTCTGATAGTGATTCTCTTAGTGATATTTTTTTCCACCGCTGTGAGAATAGTAAAGCCATGGGAGCGCGGGATATACATATTCTTAGGGAAACATCGCGGGGTTCTGAATCCCGGTTTCCACATAGTGTATCCGTTTGCTCAGGTGTATCCAATTGACATGAGAACGCAGACATGGGACGTGCCCAAGCAGGAGGTGATCACAAAAGACAACTCGCCAACTGGCGTGGACGCTGTCATATATATTCGCGTGGTAGACGCATATAAGGCATTTTACGAAGTGCAGGATTACAAACTCGCCACGATTAACCTCGCGAGAACTACTCTAAGATCAGTTATTGGCAACATGTCCCTAGACGAAATCCTTTACAACAGGGAGCAGATAAACGCGCATCTTCGAGACGTTTTAGATGAAGCCACTGACCAGTGGGGCGTGAAGGTAGAGGCCGTGGAAATCAAAGAAGTTGATCCATCGCCGAAGGTAAAGCAGGCAATGGAAGAGCAGACCTCTGCGGAGAGGGAAAGAAGGGCCGCAATTCTGCGTGCGGACGGCGTGAAGCGCTCGCAGATTTTAGAGGCGGAGGGTAAGAAGCAATCGGCCATCTTGGAAGCGGAAGGTAAGAGACAGGCAAATATCTTAGAGGCGGAAGGTCTGAGAATTGCAACCATATTAAAGGCACAGGGAGAGGCGCAGAGATATCGCATAATCTCACTGGGATCTGCAACGCTCACATCCAAAGCACTTAGCGTTCTTTCGTTGGACACGCTGACAAGAATGGCCGATGGACAAGCCACTAAGATCATATTCCCGTTCGAAATCACGAAGCTCATCGAAACAACCGCCAATTATTTAGGAGTGCCCGTGAAAGAATCGGTTAGCGAAGACACAAAGTACGAGGACATTGAGAAGATTGTGGGCAAAGCAGATGATATCCTTGGGCCCATTCCAAACTATGAAGACATAGAAAAAGAGACAAAGGAAGCTAAAGAAAAAATCGACGAGAAGAAGGTTGATCTCACGAGCACAGAAGAGAAAAAGCTGTTCCAGAAGCCCTCGGGCCTCTAAATCTTTTTTATTTCCCATATCACCATGTGAATCTTAGAAGCGTGGTGGAGATCGGCGTTTTGGCGATAGTCAAAGAGCTTTTGGTGACCCTCAATCTTCAAGAATTAGGGTGGGAGACCATGCTCGCAATTGCCGCTCTGATTTTAGTAATGGGAATCTTGTACATTTTAGAAATGAAGAGAATGAACTCCCACGAAGAGTTTCTCATTGAGCGCGGGATAAAACCGAAAAAGGTAGAGTAATTTATTTCAGTTTTTCTATTATTTTGCTCTCCAGCTCCTCCATCCCCTTTTTAGCTTCCCTCGCAATTCTCCAGTGGAGCTGATGCTTAGTCAGGGTAACGTAATAAATCACCGCACCCACGGCCACCCATAGCACAACGACCATGAATTGAACTATGGATGTTTGAATTATCAACCCTAAGAGAAGGAAGGTCGTTACGAATCCGACTAATGCGATTAGCCACATTCCCTTGTACTTCACCTGCGTTTTCTCCCATATGTCCGGGCGCTTCAAAGGGAGCACGAACGCGGTTATGGCCACCATGGAATATGTGAGGAGAATCGCAATCGTCGTCACATCTATCGCTTCTATAAAATCTTTGAAAAGGGCGATTATGAGTATTGCAATTCCTGCATTTAGAAGCAATGTCCACTTAGGCGTATGATACCGTGACAACTCGCTCAATTTCTTCGGGACTACTCGATCCTTCGACCATGCGAATGTGAGGCGCGATGTGGCGAGGATTGAGGGATTTATATCGGAGACAAGGGCAATGAATGCGGTGAATGAAATGAAGAGGGAGATAAAAGATGGAAGGAAGAGCATGGCCACAGCGGGCACGTTTCCAGCCTGCATTATATCGTCGAGACTTTGTGAGCCGTAGGTCACTAAAGTTACGAGAATGTAAATGGCAGATATGGCGAGAACGGAAATAACGATGCCCTTTGGCAGATTTTTCTTGGGTTCCTTCACCTCGCCTCCGGCGTCGGCGATGGCCGCGAATCCGATGTAACTGAAGAATATGATTGATGTGGCCTTCATTATGTCCATGAAATTTCCCCTGGCGGATGATTGAAGATAATGTATATTCACGTGTGGAAGCCCGAATACGATGTATGCGATTATCCCCGCAAGGAGAATGAAGAACATTATGTCCTGAACCCAGCCGTATATCTTCACACCGAAATAATTTATTGCGAGGAAAGAAACTACAATGGTTATGGCTATCGGAATCTGATACGCTGTGACCCATTGCGCCACACCGTTCATGCCAATTGCAATGAACATGTTGTTAATCAACTGC
>JALWEL010000070.1:0-3421 GCA_027014065.1 DHVE2 group archaeon | reverse complement strand
ATCCCCTATCGCAATCGCGGCTATTCCCGCTACCATTCCGAACCATCGAACCCATGTTGTGATGAATCCCAAAAATGGATCTAAAATTCTCGAAATGTAAAGATAATCTCCGCCCGAGCCGGGAATAGCGGATGAAAGAACTGCATAGCTCATCGCGATGAAAAATGCGGGTATTGCGGCAATCAAATACGAAAAAATAACGTTGGAGCCTACGAAAACCTTATCTTGAATTTGAACTGTGGTCAAAAACAACCCTCCGCCGATCACGGAGGTCATCACTGTCGCAACAACTTCTTTCAACCCCAGCTCTCTCTTAAGTTCATCGCTCATAAAGGTGGTAAGAATTTGAGATAAATTATTTTTTCCCTCAGAACCATGAGTCCAAAGGCCTTATTTTCTCCCTCTCTTCCAGAACAGGAGGTGATATATTCTGGGCCATCATTCTCTCCATCCACTCCTCCACCGTTTCCTCATCAGCCAAGCGAGCCCTTTTCAATTCGTACTCGCACTCGGAGCAGTAAAGAGCAAGGGGGTCATTTAGCTTTTTGCCACAAATAATGCACCTGTTTTCCTCCATTAATTGCCCCATGCACTACTATAAGATAAAGATTTGCGTTATTTAAATTCCCGTGCTCATTTGGACAATTATGCGTAGTTTTAAATTCCGCATTTAAATGGAAAGTATAACTTTATATACCCCATTGAGATTTTCCGCCTGAGGTGAACCCATGAAAAAAGACCTGATTTCAATGGTGGACATTAAGGAAGACCTGCCGGACATAATAAACCTTGCAATAGAGATGAAGCGCAGACAGCAGATGGGCGAGAGAGAGATTCAGCAGGTGCTCAAGAATCGCAGCCTTGCCATGATCTTCGAAAAACCGAGCACGAGAACCCGTGTAAGCTTCGAAGTGGCAATGACCCAGTTAGGAGGCCATGCGCTTTATCTTTCCCCGAGGGACATGCAGCTGGGCCGCGGAGAGACAATCGCAGACACGGCCAAAGTTCTTTCGAGGTACGTGGATGCAATCGTATATAGGGCGTACAAGCATGAGATGATGCTCGAACTCGCGGAGAACGCCACCGTGCCTGTTATAAACGCTTTGGATGACATGGAGCATCCGTGCCAGATTGTCGCAGATCTAATGACAATAAAAGAGAAGAAAGGCGAGTTAGCGGGTCTCAAGCTTGCGTATGTGGGCGATGGAAACAACGTTGCCAATTCCCTCATGTTAGGCGCTGCAATCGTGGGTATGGATTTCTACATCGCATGTCCTGAGGGCTACGAACCGGATAAAGATCTCACAGGAATGGCAAAGAAAATAGCAAACGAATCCGGCAGCAAGGTAGTAATCACGCATGATCCTGTGGAAGCTGTGAAAGATGCAGACGTGGTGTACACAGATGTGTGGGTGAGCATGGGCGACGAAGAAGAGAAGGAGAAGAGAATGAAAGTTTTCAAACCATATCAGGTCAATGAAGAGTTAGTGAAGCACGCCAAGCCAAACTACATATTCATGCACTGCCTCCCAGCGCACCGCGGATTGGAAGTAACGAACGAAGTAATAGACTCGAGAAACAGCGTGGTCTTCGACGAAGCGGAAAACAGGCTGCACGCGCAGAAGGCAATTTTGGCGAGAATCATAAAACACTAATCACTCTTTTCTTTTGAACATCTTCTCTAAGTCTTGGGGTGTGAAGCGAATCATAGTTGGCCTGCCATGGGGGCAGGTGTAGGGATTTTCGCATTTTAAAAGCTGCCCAATTAGATCTTCCATCTCGTATATAGATAACTTATCATGGGCTTTTATGGCGCCTTTGCACGAAATCAACTTTATTATCTCGTCCCTCTTCTTCTCAATGAGCTTCGGGCCAAGGTCTATTATTCCCCGAATTATATCTTCCACTTCGCTTCTTTTAAGGATAGGTGGAATGCCACGAACCACCACGCTACCGTTGCCAAAATCTTCGATTATAAGAGAAAATTCCCTTAGTTGATCTTTCACTGCCATGATATCTTCGTAGTCCCTCGCGCCCAACTCGATTATGACCGGGTCTATCAACTCCTGAATCTTTTTATCTTTCATCTCTCTGAGAAATCTCTCGTACCTGATTCTCTCGTGGGCGGCGTGCTGGTCCACGATGATTAGCGAATCCTTCGATTTAACCACGATGTATGTGTCGTCGAATTGCCCCAAAACTTCGTAGCCCGGTAATCGAGAGCGAGAGATGTAATCGAAGAGGCTCTTCTTTTTCTTTTCAACTTCGAATACCACCTGCCTCTCTTTTTTCACATCTCCAACGAGCACCGGCCTCTCGCTCTTTTTCTCCATAGATTTCTGGGGGATGTTGTCCTTGGAAGTTAAAGTGTTCCATATCTCATCCTTAATTGCTTTTCTTATCTCCCCCTCGTTGTGAAATTTAACGATGTACTTCGCTGGATGCACATTCACATCCATCTCCTCGGGGGGCACTTGGAGCATTAAGACCGCGTAAGGATAACTATCCCGGAAGAGCAAAGTACCATATCCTTCGATTATGAAATTGCTCAGCGCATAATTTTTAACGTACCTCCCGTTCACGAATATCACAATCTTGTTCTTATCTTTCCTCGTCAAATACGGCTTGGAAATCAATCCCCTGAATTTCACCCGCCCATCATGCTCAACCCAAACCATATCCTTCGCCACATCCTTACCCCAAATCCTCGCGACTCTATCCCTAAGATCCCCTGGAGGTGAATCTATAACAACTCTGCCGTTGTGAACCAGCTTGAAATGGATGTTCTCGTAAGCCAAAGTGTATTTTTCCATTATCCCCAAAATATGCCCGAACTCGTAACGCTCGTCCTTCATAAATTTCCTTCGGGCTGGTGTGTTGTAAAATAGATCTCTCACTAAGATAGATGTTCCCGGGGGAGCACCCGAGCTCTCCACCTTTTTTAATTCTCCTCCTTCTATCACTATTCTCGTTCCCGCGATTTCGCCCTTTTTCCTTGTGAGCATCTCTACTTTGGATACCGCGGCAATGCTCGGCAGCGCTTCACCGCGAAATCCCAGCGTTGTGATTCTGTTCAAATCATCCTCGTCCTTTATTTTGCTGGTAGCATGCCTTTTGAACGCTAATTTGGCTTCCTCTTCGTTCATTCCGATTCCATCATCCACGACCCTTATCTCCTCTAAGCCGCCTTTTTTAACGAACACGAAAATTTTACTAGCACCTGCGTCTATGCTGTTTTCCACAAGCTCTTTAACGACGCTTGCCGGCCGCTCCACAACCTCGCCAGCTGCGATTTTTTCCACGAGTTCTCGGGGAAGCACTCTTATTCTGGATTCCACGGGCTTAGTATTTCCTCTTAGGATAAATAGATTTCCAAAAATCTGGGAGAAAAATTTTTAAACTCGGAGCCACTCTTGGGCAC
>JALWEL010000069.1 GCA_027014065.1 DHVE2 group archaeon | reverse complement strand
GTTCGGATGCTCCTCGATGAACTTGTCCAGATATTTCTTCACTTCGCCGGGCTCCTTTATTTTATTTAGAGCAACACCGATTCCCACGTTCGCTTCGTTCTTGCCCTTGGGGAAAATCCACAGGTACCCGCCGGGGGCACATGAGCCTATGTAGAAATGCGTGAACTTCTCATCGATATCGATGTTTGACATCCTGTACTCAATACAGGTGACTATATCTCTCTCCCGAAGCACCGTATTGAGACCTGCCCATCTGGCCACCTGCGACTCGTAGCCATCTGCGGCGATGATTATCTTCGCCCTGACTTCCACTTCCTCTCCGAATTTTCTTATTATTGCACCCTTTATTTTCCCGTCCTCTTTTATTATCTTGATCGCGGGACTCTTCAGCCAGAGCTCTGCTCCTTCTTCAACGGCCAGCGCGGCAAGATGCTTATCGAAGTACTCGCGATTTATAACGAATCCCACTTCGTTGCCTGCCTTCTCCGCGGAGAGCTCCACGACGCTTTTCTCGTCCGGGGAATAAATTTTAGCCCCGTCGATGTTTGCATCTATCCATTTATCGTCGACTTTCACTTCAACCGTGTCTAACCAATCCTTAGATATGCCTTCTGCGCATCTCACCGGAACTCCGATTTCAGGCCTTTTCTCAACCAATAGAACCTTTGCTCCGTTCCTAGCGGCGAAACGGGCGGCCATGGAGCCGCCTGGGCCTGCACCGATAACCAGAACATCGTACTCGTAGCTCTTCATTTTGACCACCAGTCAGCAGAGATTGCACCCACAGGGCACGTGCGGATGCAGAACCCGCATTTTATGCACTTCTCCTCGTCTATCTCCACGCGAGTTTCGTTGAGGAACATGCAGTTAACGGGGCATGAGCCCACGCATGCCCCGCAATAGTTACACAGGGCAGGGTCAACCTTCATCATGAAGATCCCTCTACTCCAACCACGTTGCCGTGCTTCTTTCTGTACTCTTCCAGCGACACAGAGAACTTCTTCTCCGTCTCCGTTCTGAAGGTGGGCCCTGAATTGTACGAGCAGAACGGAATTAGCTTCATGTCAGGGGTCACATAGTGAATTACGCAGCGTACCACACGGTTTATGTCGTAGTTCCACGCATCTTGGAAGTGCATAGCTCCTATGAACATGGAATCCCAGTGCAACTTCCCTAAGGAATCCTTGGTACCCTGCTCGAACACACCCACGATTTCCTTGAGCTTGAATCCTGTAGGCGCGTACTGAGCATCGTAGTGTCTCTTGAGAATCTTGTAGAGCGTAAGAACGTTCCTTAATTTACCCTTCTTCTCAAATTCTTCGTTGAATACCTTGGGCGCTATCTCCTCTATCAATCCCGGAATATCTATGAACCTCGAAATTGGTATGTTCTTGTTCTTGTCGTAATCGTGAAAGATGTACGTTGCAGCTCCGCAGGCCGGGTGCGTGGTGAAAGCTGGTTCGGGTTTTCTGAATATCTGAGCCGCCAACTCCGCGAATAGGGCGGCCACGGGAATTGGGAAGAAATCCGTCTTCTCGATGAAATCGGTCTGCTCGTGCAAATCTCTTATGAGATCTCCTGTGGTGTAACGCATCTTTAGGAGCTCATGCTGTGGTATTCTTCCGGTAAGGGCCACCGGCTGAAAATTCACAGCGCGAATCACATCCAAGTTCTGCAGCCCGAATTCCACAATTTTACCAACTTCATCGTCATTAACTCCTTTAACAACAGTTGGAACAAGCACCGTTGCTAAAGGCTTCGGTTTCACATTTCTGAGATTCTCTATGGCCTTCATCTTGGTAGGAAGTAAATTTAAACCTCTCGCGGTTACATAGGTGCTCTCCTTGAAGCCGTCGAATTGCAGGTAAACTGTATGCATTCCGGCATCGGCCATCCTCTGAGCAAATCCGGGTTCGTTGGCTATCAAAATTCCGTTTGTCGCAACCTGAATCTGAGGAAATCCTAATTCACGAGCTTTTTCTATGACCTCGAAGAATTTTGGATACACCGTGGGCTCTCCGCCCGCAAACTGTATCGCGGGGGTGGGCACCGGTCTCTCAGCACGAAGCAATTCCATCATCTTCACAACCGTGTCGAAATCAGGCTCGTAAACATAGCCGGCTGCATTGGCGTTAGCGAAGCATATGGGGCACTTCAGATTGCATCTATTCGTGAGATCCAGATTGGCAAGTGCTGTGAAAGAGTAATGATGATCCGAGAATCCGTTGTATATCTTGGGGTACTCTGGCCCAATTCCATCCAAAATCATTCCCCACTTCTCCATCCAGTACCACACTTCGGCATCTCCGTAGTAAATATCCTTGAATTCCCCGTGCTCCGGGCATGTCTTCTTGTACCAAATCTTTCCATCCTCCTCGTATATTGTCGCTGGAATCACTTTCCCGCAAACGGGACAGAGTGATTTTGTCTCCTTAGGTAACCCTCTTTTCAAATCTGATGGTTTTATCACATACATAACTTCCCCATTTCCGCATATAATTTTAAAATTTTGTAGTTACAACTGCGACATTTTTCTCCTCCGAAGAACCGCTGGAACGAATATAATGGCCACCGCAGCCCCGATTCCTATACTAATGGATATGGTGTGTTCCATAAAATAATCGACTATCTTGCCGGCAACTTCGGTGGTATTGGTGAATATAGGCACTGGCAACTTCACATAGGGATCTTGAACAATTGTTCCGGTATTTGAATACACAAAATACAAGTCCACGTGGTTATCCCAATAGGAGTAGAGGGAATTCACGTTGCTCGCGTTCCATAGATACAGGAAAGAGAGATTATTCCACGATTTTCCGAATCCCATATTCCCGCAGGATGTGAAATTCATCCACTTCTTACTCGTGGTTTTCTCTATGGATTCCCAGTGAGGGCCGTGCTTGGAAAACACGTTCTCTTCCCCCATCCCCCCAGTGCTTATCCTGTGAGACAGATATATGAAATCCCCGGGGCAATCAGTCGTGATTGTGATATCGTAACGAAGGGTATTTTTATCCACAAGCACACCCTTCTTGGTGTAATTTTCGCTGGCCACGTAGAAATCTATTACCACGGTGGCCCTATGGGTTTCGCCCCATCCGAAGCGAATCAACTGCGTTTCTTTCCACATTTTGATGTGGAGATAATTTCCCATGGATTCGCTTTTTCCATATTCCTCGCTCACGTTCATACCTTTCAAACTCCCATAATAAAATCGTGGAAATTGGAGCAAATCCATGGTGCCAACATAAATTTTGTTGAACTCGATTTCGATGTATTCCGAGGAATTCAGGGATATGTTCACGGAGGAACTTGCTCCATCAACTGAAATTTTGGCGTATTGGAATTTAAACTCATAATTACCCTGCCCATGCCCCGCGGTCAATGGCATAGCCGAAATAATAAACATTACGATTGTTAAAGTTATCAGTTTCACATATGAGAAATGGTTTGCATTAATAAATGAATTTTGGTACAACCCTCGAACTTTCAATTTATAAGCTCTTTCCGATAGGAGTACGCGAAATATGAGATTATGGCAATGATTGCGGTCATAGCGACTATGGTGTAAATGTAAGGATAATAATCACAACTCACCGATGAATATTCTTCCACATAATCCACGGAGGAGAGAATAGCAGCATCGCCCAGAATCAACGAGGAATAGTTATTCGAAGAAAAAATGTCCAAATAAACCACCTTGGCGCCACTCTCTTTGGATATTTCTCTAGCGATTATGCCAGCTTTGGAATTTTCCATGTTCATGACATTCACTATGAGCTTTATCTTCCCCTCTCTTATCTCTTCTTTGTATTCCTCTATTTGCGCTTGTGATGCGAACTGGTTGGGACCTTCAACCAAAAGACCATCGATGCGCATTCCCAATTCCTTCACAACGTAAAATACCCCGGGAACTGCTATAAGAGCACCCTGTCCGGACATGCCTGATTTCTCCATCATATTTTTCGCTGCACTCATTGTTGCATTTACCTCGCTTAAAAAGGAAAGATACCTCGATTTGAAATAATCTTGGTTGGCTGGATCCATGAATGACAATTTTAGGTATATGGCCTTCGCAATTCCCTTAGCATTTTGAGAGTAAAGCCAGTACCCGTGATAGCATCTTTGAAGGTCTCCCACGGGAAGCACCGTGGCGTTGTAATCCGGAAAATCTAGAACTTCTTTGCCTTCCGCGTTGCTCTTTATCTCTCTGTCTATGGCGAAAAACTGACTATTGGCCAATACAACCAAATCCGAATTTTCAATTTTATTCACATCCTGAGGAGTGAGGGAATAATCGTGAATGTCGGTTCCTGGGGGGACAATGTACGAAGAATCCACGTAATCTCCCCCTATTCTTTTGGCAATAGTTGAAA